>NZ_JBHWLY010000068.1:0-14263 GCF_042730435.1 Nocardioides sp. NPDC059952
GCCTTACGTCCCCTATTCCAACGCCGGTCAAAAGCACGCCGAGTCGGCTCGTCATGACGAGCCGACTCGGCGGGTGTCTGGGTCAGAAGGACGGGATCCAGTCGAAGGTGTCGGGGTTGGGACCGGAGCGGCCGGACTCGCCCTTGTCGAGGGCCGCGAGGGCTGCGACCTGGTCGGCGCTCAGCTCGAAGTCGAAGATCGCGAGGTTCTCCTCGAGCCGCTCGCGGCGTACGGACTTGGGGAAGACGATGTCGCCACGGTCGATCTGCCAGCGGAGCAGGACCTGGGCGGGCGACTTGCCGTGGGCGGAGGCGATCTCGGCGACCACCGGGTCGGTGAGCTCACCGCCGCCCTGCCCGAGCGGGGACCAGGACTCGACCTTCGCGCCATGACCCAGGGTGGCGGCGCGAGCGGCCTCGTTGGCGAAGTAGGGGTGGACCTCGATCTGGTTGACCGCGGGGGCGACGCCCGTCTCGGCGACGATCTTGTCGAGGTGGTCGGGCTGGAAGTTGGAGACGCCGACGGAGGTGGTCAGGCCCTCCTCGCGAAGGCCGACGAGCGCCTCCCACGTCTTCGCGTACGTCCCGTCGTACTGCGTCGGCAGCGGCCAGTGGATCAGGAACAGGTCGACGCGGTCCAGGCCGAGCAGCTCCAGAGACCTCTCCAGCGATGCCTTCGCCTTGGCCTGGTCGTGCTGGGAGTTGTTGAGCTTGGTGGTGACGTAGACGTCCTCGCGGGCCAGTCCGGCGCTTTTCAGCGCTGCACCGACTCCGGCCTCGTTCTGGTACATCTGCGCGGTGTCGATGTGGCGGTAGCCGGCCTCGAGAGCCTGGCTCACCACCTGCTCGGTCTCGTCCTGCGGAACCTGCCAGACACCGAGGCCGAACTGCGGGATCGACGTGCCGTCGTTGAGCTTGATCGTGGGAACCGTCATGTCCCCATACAACCAAGCGGGCAATGACCTATTCCATCTCTGGCTCGATCTCAGCCGATCGTCACGGTCACCACGTTGGAGTAGGCGCCGGTGTCGATGTCCTTCATCCGGAACTTGTGCCTTCCGACCCGGCCGGACTGGATCGGGGTGGAGAACTGCTCGCCGGTGACGCGTACGTCCGGGATCCCGAACTCTCCCCAGCCCTGGCCGTCGTTGCGCTCCAGGCGGAGGATGGCGCCCTCGCCGCCGGGGTAGATGCCGGTGAGATCGATCCGCTCCATCGGCGTCGCCACGACGATGCCGGCCTGGAGGGTGATCTCCTTCGCCGGCTTCTCCTCGACGGTCCGGGACGGCGACGGGCTCGTGGAGGCAGCCTTCTTCTCCGGAGAGCTCGTCGGGGAGGCGTCGAGCGTGATCGCCGGCCCGTTCGCGGTCTTGGTCGGCTTCGGCGACGGGGCGTAGAGCGAGGCGCCCGCGTCCGGGTCGGTGGCCTGGTCGTCGGTGGCACCGCCACCGAGGCCCATGATGTTGGCACCGACGAACATCCCGATCCCGATGATCAGCCCCACGCCGACCGCAACCGCGACGAGCGCCGTGACTCCGGCTGCGATCGGGTGCTGCCCGCCCTGCTTCACATCTGCTCCTCGACCCGCCCGTGGTGATGGTGACAATTCAGCCACACGTTCTGGCCGAGCACCACAGGTTCAGCTGATCAGCTGCTGGCGGCGGGCGATGGCGGCCGCCTCCGTGCGGCTTCCGGCGCCCAGCTTCCCGAGGATGTTGGAGACGTGCACGGAGACCGTCTTCGTGGAGATGAACAGCTGTTTGCCGATCTCGCCGTTGCTGCGTCCCGCGGCCACCAGCGTCAGGATCTCGCTCTCCCGCGGCGTCAGGGACGTCGACGTCGCCTGCTGCTGCTTGACCGCCGTCGCGCCGAGCGACCTCAGCTCGTCGAGCAACGGCTGCAGCCCGAGCCGCTTCGCGGTCTCCCGGGCCTTGTCGGCGGTCACCCGCGAGCGGGCCACGTCGCCCGTCGCCCGCTGGATGGCGGCGTACGTCGTCCTGACGGCGGCCAGCCCCGGGACATCGCCATAGGCCTCGACCTGCTGCTCGGCACGCTCCCACGCCGCCAGCAGCGACTCCTGGGGCGGGGCGTCGATACCGGCCAGCCAGTGGACGCGGAGCACCTCCGCCTCCAGCCGGGCGGTCCAGGCCCGTCCCTCCGGCCCCCACTCCCCGGGCTCGTACTGCGCGACCACCTGCTCGCCGTCGCTGTGCAGCTCGTCGACGATCTCGACCAGCGCAGGCCACCGCGCCGCCGGCAGCGAGGGCAGCATCTGCGCGATCCCGGAGGCGGCGACGACCGCCAGCCGCACCCGGCCGCCGAACCACTCGGTCCAGAACTGGGAGAGGGTCTCGACCGCGTCCGCGTAGACCCTGAGCACTCCCTCGGCGTCGCCGGCGCGGGCCAGCGCGGTCATCTCGACGACCGAGCCGTAGAGGGCGACCAGGCCCTCCTGGATCCAGAACGGACGCAGGGCCCGGGCTGCTTCACCGACCGATGCCCCCTGCGCTTGCTCCATCATCATCCGGAGCATGTCGAGAAGCGCGACCGGGATCGGCGGCGCGTCGGGCAGGTTGCCACCGGTCAGCGCGAGCGCCTCGTCCCACTCCCCCAGCACCATCTGGATCCGGACGATGTCGGAGCGGGCGCCGGCAACGTAGGGCTGCCACTGCAGCGACTCCCCTCCGGCCTCGTTGATCACCGCCCGGAACCACCTCAGCGCCTCCCGGTAGTCCCCGGCCTCGTCGTAGGAGCGACCGAGCGTGTAGAGCCCCCGGCTGACGGCGTACGTCGACCCGACCTGCCGTGCCTGGTCGATCGTCTCGCGCAGCACCTGCCGGAAGCCCTCGACCTTGTCACCGCCAGCTCGGCCGGTGCGGACCTTGAGCATCGACAGGCTGGTGGCCATGTCGGAAGCTAGCTTGGAGAGGCTGTGCCGCTCGGCGATCTCGATGCCCTCCAGCCCGACGGCCTCGGCCTCCTCGCTGCGGCGGTAGGTCACGAGCGTGCGAGTGCGCACGGCCAGGACGGAACACCGCACCTTCGGCTCGGCGTCGGCGGGAAGCGCGACCATCGCGTCGTGGGAGTGGGTGAGCGGGTCGCCGTTCTCCATGAGGAGCGCCGCCTCGGCCCGGGTCGCCAGCAGCAGCGCCCGCCCGACCGACGGCCCGGCCGGGATGGCGTCGAGCCGCTCGGCCAGGATCGCGTCGGCCCGCGAGGGCAGCCCGGCGAGGATGAGCGTGTCGGCGGCGCGCTCGTAGACCCGGTCCAGGTTGACCGCGGCCGCCTGGGCGACCTTCGGGTCTGCGGCGAGGCCCAGCGCCTTTTCATAGTGGTGGGCCGCCTCGCCCACACCACTGACGCTGCGGGCCTCCTCGGCCGCCGCGATGCGAGCCCGCAGTGCGGTGGAGAGGTCGCCGGCGTGCTTGGCGTGCAGCGCGAGCTCGGCGGCGGCGCCCAGCCCCGGGGTCTCCTTCAGCACCTCGGCGAACCGGGCGTGCAGACGGACCCGCTCGCCGGGCAGCAGGTCGTCGTAGACCGCCTCGGCGAGCAGCGCGTGCCGGAACGTGTAGCGCGAGCCGGTCGGCTCGAGCACCTTCTGCTCGACCGCGGTGCGCAGGGCGTCGTCGAGCTCGTCGGTCTTCATCTCGGTCACCGCGGCGAGCAGCTCGTGGGTGACCCGGCGCCCGGCGATGCTCGCGGTGCGGACCACGCTGCGGGCGGAGCCGTCGAGCCGGTCCAGCCGCACCAGCAGCAGGTCGGCGAGGTCGACCGGGAGGTCCTCGTCGCAGCCGGCCTGCACCAGCTCCTCGACGAAGAAGGCGTTGCCCTCGGCGCGGCGTACGACTCGCTCGGCGTCGACCTTGCCGGGGGCCAGCTCGTGGACCAGCAGTCGGACCGAGTCGTCGGAGAGAGGCTCGAGCACGATCCGCTCGACGTCGGGCAACCGGCCCCACTCGCCGACCTGGCGACGCAGCGGGTGGCGACGGTGGATGTCGTCGGCACGGTAGGACGCGACCATCGCGACCGGGCCGACGTAGGGCCGGGTGAAGAGGTAGGTCAGCAGGTCGCGGGTGGACTGGTCGGCCCAGTGGGTGTCCTCGACCACGACCAGCAGCGGCGCCTTCTCGGCGGCCGCCTCGAAGAGGGTGTGGACGGCGTCGAAGAGCTGTCCGCGGTCGGTCCCGGTCGGGGCGGCGCCCTGGTTGGCGCCCATCACGCGACGGACGGGCCGCAGCCTGGCCAGCGCCGGATAGTCGGCCGCCACCCGCTCGACGACGTCGGGCAGGTCGGCGACGATCCGGTCGAGGATCTCCGAGAACGGCATGTACGCCACCGCGCTCTCGCCGAAGTCGACGCAGTGTCCCGCGTGCACCTGCCAGCCGTCGGTCACCGCGCGGTCGCGCAGCGCGGTGAGCAGCCGGGTCTTGCCGACGCCGGCGTCACCGGCGAGCAGGACGTGCTGGCGGCCGGCCTCGGCGGTCGCCCCGTCAGAGACGACCCCGAGCAGACCGGTGAGAGCCTGCAACTCGGGGTCGCGACCAACAAACGACCGAGCACTTTGCGCCATGTCCCCTATCATCGCGCCTCCGGGCACGGGTTTCTCCCGCATTACCGTCCTCCGAGGACTCAGTTGTGTATCGAGTCCATCCGGCGGGGACGGCGGCGCCGCACCTGGCGGGCGAGACGGTCGGCCGCGGTCGCGTTGCGAATGCTCTGCCGGCGGTAGGCCAGCTCGGCGTCGTAGCTGATCTGGTTGCTGTAAGTCATGCATCCAGACTCGGCTCCTGAGGTAGTGCCACGCATGAGGCGCCTGCCTTAGGTGCAGGTCAGAGGTGCCTCAGGAGGCCGTGATCCGCGTCACTACTACGACCGCAGTAGTGCGCCTCGCCCGAGCGGTCGATACGAATGAGGACCGCGACCGGCACACTGGGATCGTGAACCAGGCGACCGAGGTGAGCCTTCTGGACCGTGTCCCCAAACCCGTTCGCGAGACTCTTGTCGCGCTCTTCGCGGGCATGGCGTTCTTCGCCCCCATCTCCGATGGTGTGGGAGAACGTACGCCACTCGGCTACGCCCTGATCGCGGCGTACACGGCACTGCTGCTGGTGCGTACGCGGTTCCCCTGGGCTGTCCTGGCCGGGGCTGTCGCGCTCCAGTGCGCTCTCGTGCTCACTTTCACCACGTCACCGGTGTCGACCCTCGCCCTCCTGATCGCGGTCTACACGGTGTCGGCACGGAGCCCGTGGCGGATCGCGGTCAGCATGGGTGTCCTGGTCGCGGCGGCACTCTTGATCACTCTCGGCGTGGTCATCGGCGGCCTCATCGTCCGGTACAGCGTCCCCGTGGCCGTCCAGGTCGCGTTGGCGGTCGCCCTCGGGCAGACGGCGCGGATCCGTGCCGCCTACATCGCAGAGATCACCGACCGCGCGCTGCGGGCAGAGGCCACGCGCGAGGCCGAGGCACGCCGCCGGGTCGCCGAGGACAGGCTGCGGATCGCCCGGGACCTGCACGACGCGGTGGCCCACCAGATCACCGTGATCAGCCTGAACGCGGGCGTCGCGTCGTCGGCCATCGCCGACAGGCCGGATGCTGCCCGTGAGGCGCTGCAGACCATCCGAGAGTCGTCGCGGCTGGTGTTGCGGGAGATCGGCGACATGCTCGCCACGCTCCGCTCTCCCGAGGAGACTCCCGAGGCCCCCGCCGCACGGGGCCTGACCGCCGTGCCCGACCTGATCGGGCAGTTCGAGAGGTCCGGGCTGGCGGTGACGTACGAGATGTCCGGTGATCCGGCGCCGATCTCCACGGCTGTCGACATCGTCGCCTACCGGGTGATCCAGGAGGGCCTGACCAATGCGTTGAGGCACGGGCCGGGGACGGCGGACCTCGAGGTCGAGATAGGACCACGACGCGTGTCGATCCGCTTGTCCAACCCCCTCGTGAAGCAGTCCCACGCGGGCACGGGGCACGGGCTCGTGGGGATGGCGGAGCGGGTCGCATCCGTGCGTGGGGCCGTCGAGTACGGCGTGACCGAAGGATCCTTCGTGGTCGCGGCCTCCCTTCCCATCGCCGAGCCCGTCGCCGAGCCAGTCACCGAGCCAGTCACCGAGACGGGAGCCGAGGAATGACCGTCACACTGCTCGTCGTCGACGACCAGGTCCTGATCAGGACGGCCGTCGTCGAGCTGCTCCGCAGCAGCGGGGAGATCGACGTCGTCGGGGAGGCGGTCAACGGCCGCGAGGCCGTACGCCTCGCCCGCGAGCTCCACCCCGACGTGGTCCTGATGGACATCAGGATGCCGATGATGGACGGGATCGAGGCGACCTCGGTGATCCGTGCCGACTCGTCCCTGGAATCGACGCGCGTACTGATCCTGACCACGTTCGAGGAGGACGAATACCTGCTGGCCGCCCTCCGGGCCGGCGCCGACGGGTTCATCGGCAAGGGGGCGGAGCCGGACGAGATCGTCCGTGGCGTACGCGCCGTGCGGGACAGGGAGTCGCTGCTCTCTCCCACGGCCACCCGCAGCCTGATCAGCCGTTATCTGAAGGTCGACCGGACTGTGGCGACGAGCGGGCGCTACGACGCGCGACGTCTGGAGGAGCTGACGCCCCGGGAGCGGGAGATCCTGGTCCTGGTGGCCGGTGGCCTGTCGAACCAGGAGATCGCCGACGCTCTGGTCATCTCGCCGTTCACCGCGAAGACGCATGTCAACAACATGATGACCAAGCTGGACGCGCCCGGACGCGCCCAGCTGGTCATCTGGGCCTACGAGTCAGGCCTGGTCGTTCCGGGCTCCTGAGAGAGCCGCCTCCTCCCCGCGGACGATGTCGATCTCGACCTCGCTCTCGCCGGGCATGTCCGCAATGGCCGTACGCAGCTCGGCGACCGTCATCGTGCGCCGCTGGGCTCCTTTCGGCTGCCGACGCCGCTGGCGGCGCCGTTCGCGTCGCTCGTGGCGACCCTCGATGAGCTGGTAGACCGCGGGCACCAGCAGCAGGGTGAGGAAGGTCGAGGAGACCAGACCACCGATGACAACGATGGCCAGTGACTGCGAGATGAAGCCGCTGCCGCCGGTGATCCCGGTCGCCATCGGCACCAGCGCGAAGATGGTCGCGAGGGCCGTCATCACGACCGGACGTACGCGGCGGCCCGCGCCATGGTGGATGGCGTCGGCGACCGACTGGCCGCGGCGGCGGTACTGGTTGATCAGGTCCATCAGCACGATCGCGTTGGTGACCACGATGCCGATCAGCATCAGCATGCCGATCATCGCCGAGACGCCCAACGGAGTGCCGGTGACGAAGAGCAGCCCCAGCGACCCGATCGCCGCGAACGGGATCGACATCATTAGGATCAGCGGCTGCACCGCGGAGCGCAGGATGCCGACGAGCAGGATGAAGATGAGTCCTACGGCCACCAGCATCGCCAGGCCGAGCTGACTGAACGCCTCGGTCTGCTGCTCGGAGACCCCGCCGACGGTGGTGTCGACACCGTCGGGGAGGTCGAGCCCGTCGAGACGTTCGTTGACCTCGGTCTGGACCGACCCGAGCTCGTCCTCAGCCGGGGTCAGGGAGACGGTGGCGACCAGGTCCGTGCCGGTGCGCGCCAGGCTGGAGGGGCCCTTGACCTCGCTGATCTTCGCGACGTCCTTCAGCCTCAGGTCGCCGACGCCGAGCGTCAGGTTGCTGACCTGCTCGGTGGTCTCGACGCTCGTGCCGGCGACGTAGACCGAGAGGTCCTGGTCGTCGACGGTCATCTCGGTGACCGCCTGTGGCGTCATCGCGGAGGCAACGATCCCGGTGACGGCCTGCTCGGTGAGGCCGCTCTCGGCCGCCTTCTCGCGGTCGACCTGGACCCGGAGCGTGGGCTGTTCGGCGGCCAGGCTGCTGCTGACCTCGGTCGTGTCCGGCACGTCCTTGAGCGCGGCGTACACCTGGTCGGTGGCCTTCTCGACCGACTCGCGGCTGGTGCCGGTGACCTGTACGTCGACGGTCGAACCGCCGACGCTGCCACCGCCGGCCTGGCCGACCTCGATCGAGTTCGGGTCGGGGAGCTCGGCGGCGGCGTCCTCGACGCGATCGGTGACCGTGTCGACATCGGCGCCGTCGGCGAGCGTGATCGTGTAGGTCGCGGTGGTGTCGCCGGAGGCGCCCTGGCCCGGACCCTGCATCATCGTTTCACCGGAGCCGGCCAGGCTCGCGGTCACGACGACGTCCTCGACGTCCTCGACATCGCGGAAGACCTTCTCCGTGTCAGTCACCCGGCTGGTGACCTCGTCGACGGACAAGCCCGAGTCGTACGTCTGGGTGACGCTGACGCTGTCACCACCGGTGTTGCCGAGGAACTCCACCTTGAGCTGCGGGATCAGTGAGAGCGACCCACCCAAGAGGATCACCGCGGCCATGATCACTGCGATCGGCTTGCGGGTCGTCCAGCGAAGCAGCGGCAGGTAGTAGCGCTGCAAGATGTTGGGCTCAGCCTCCTCACCTTCGTCCAGATCAGACGCCGGAAGCTCTGCGCCCGCCGGGTGCTCCGGCTTCTTCAGGAACCAGTAGGACAGCACCGGCACGATCGTGAGCGCGACCAGCAACGAAGAGACCATCGCGATCGTGACCGTCAGAGCGAACGGCCGGAACAGCTCGCCGACGAACCCGCCGACCAGCGCGATGGGCACGAAGACCAGGACGGTGGCGACGGTCGAGGCCGTGACCGCCGAGGCGACCTCCTTGGTCCCGTCGAGGATCGCGGTGACCTTCTCCTCGCCGTAGCCGAGATGCCGTTTGATGTTCTCGATCACCACGATCGAGTCGTCCACCACGCGTCCGATCGCGATCGTCAGAGCGCCGAGGGTGAACATGTTGAGCGAGTAGCCCCACAGGTAGAGCCCGATGAACGCCACCAGGATCGAGAGCGGGATGGAGAGTGCGCTGACCACCGTCGCGCGGCCCGAGCGCAGGAAGAGCAGGATGACGATGACGGCCATCGCCAGCCCGAGCAGACCCTCGATCGCAAGGTGCTCGATCGAGTCGGAGATGAAGGGTGCCTGATCGCTGACGACGGTGATCTCGGCGTTGTCGTCGAGGTCCTTCTCGAGGTCGTCGATCTTGTCCTCGACGTCGGCGGAGAGGGAGACCAAGTCGGCGTCGTCGGTGGCGGTGATGGAGACGGAGACGGCGGGCTCACCGTTGACGCGGGTGAGCGAGGTGACCGGGTCGCTGGTGATCTCGACCTTCGCGACCTCACCGATCGTCACGGGCGGGGCGTTGGGCTGCGCCGAGCCTTGGGCCTCGGCACCCTGGGGCACCTGCTGCTCGCCGCCGCCCGTCGCCTGGCCGCCCTGAGCGGACCCACTGGACGTACCTTGCGAGGCGGTGAGCGGCAGGCCCTTGACGTCGTCGACCGAGGTCAGCTCGTCGCCGACCTGGACGGAGACAGTGCTGCCGTCCTCCTCGATGCTGCCGGCCGCCGTGGTCGACCCGTTCGACTGAAGGGCCTGGGAGATCGAGTCGGTGGTCAGGCCGTGCGTACTGAGCTTGTCCGTATCTGGAGTGATCGTGATCCGCCGGCCGGTGACGCCGCTGACCGAGACGTCGCGTACGCCCTCGACGGTGCGCAGCTCGGGGACCGCGATGTCGTTCAGCCGTTCGCCCAGGTTCTGCTCCGAGGCGTCCGAGGAGACCGTCAGCGTCATCGCTGCCAGGTCGTCCATGGAGCCGCTGGAGATCTCGGGCTCCGCCCCCTCAGGGAGCTGCGACGCGACCGAGTCGATCGCCTCCTGGGCGTCAGCAACCACCTGGTCCTGGTCGACGCCGAAGTCGGTCGACAGCGAGATCACCGAGACTCCGCTGGACGAGGTCGAGGTGACCTCATCGACCTCGTCGACCTGCTCGAGGGCCTTGACCAGAGGTACGGTGACCTGCTCGTCGACCACCTCGGTGCCGGTGCCGGGGACGACGGTCATCACCGTCGTCTGGGGCTGCTCGAAGTCAGGGAAGAGCTCCTGCTTCAGAGAGGTCAGGGACAGCACGCCGGCGGCGGCTATCAACAAGGTCAGCAGAGCGACGACCGCTCTGTTCGCCAAGCTGGCGCTGGTGAGTTTGAACAACGGAAGACTCCCCGCGAAATACGGACTCGGATGGGACTCTTCGATGCTCCCCAAGTCGCCGGTTCGGGACATCGGCTGGACGCAGCGACTCCGTCTACTGCAGATGGACGAGTCTCCGGGTCCCCGCTAGTCCACGAGCCCCCGACGGCGTCCGATGGCCGCTGCCTCGGTGCGGCCGGAGGCGCCGAGCTTGGCCAGGATGTTGGAGACGTGGACCGAGACGGTCTTGGTCGAGATGAACAGCTGCTTGCCGATCTCGCCGTTGCTGCGCCCGGCCGCGACCAGAGCGAGGATCTCGCTCTCCCGGGCAGTGAGCTGGCCCGAGGGACCGGCCGTCGAGCGCTGCGGGGTGGTGCCGAGAGTGAGCAGGTGGTCGAGGAGCGGTTGGGCACCGAGCAGCTTCGCCGCGGCCCTGGCCCGGTCCGCCAGCTCACGGGCTCCGGCGGTGTCGCCACCGGCCCGGAGGATCTCGGCGAGCCGGACCCGCGACCAGGCGAGCTCGTGGACGTGCGGGTAGGCCTCGAAAGCGGCCACGGTCTCCCGCCACGCCTCCACGAGGTCGTCCTGCTCCGGCACGGAGATGCCGGCCAACCAGTGGGCACGGAGCCCCTCGGCCCGCAGCCGCGCCGACCACGCCTGCCCCTCCAGCCCCCAGGGCTGCTCCGTCTCGACGGGCCGGGTGCCCGCCTCCAGGATGCGGTCCACCTGCGCCATCACCTGCGGGCGCGCACCGACGGGAAGGTCCGGGACGGCCGAGCCGATCGCACCGACGGCGATCGCCGCGAGCCTGGCGTGGGCCCCGAACCACTTTCCCCAGCCGGTGGCGAGGGCCGCGACGCCGGCGCCGTAGGCCTCGATCGCCCCGTCGATGTCGCCACGACCTGCGGCAGCCCTGATCTCCACCGGCGCCGACTCGCTGGCGGTTGCCACCTCCTGCTTCCACGACGGCCGCAGTCGCCGTGCCTCCGTGCCGAGATCGGCGCCGCGGGCCTGCTCGATCATCAGCCGCTTGGACTCCAGCCACGGCCACAGTGCCGGCGGGATGCCGTACGCGTCGGTCAGGGCGAGCGCGTCGTCCCACCGGCCGGCGGTGTGGAGATAGTCGAGCCAGGCGATCCGGGCATCGAACGAGTACGGTGCCCACGGGACGCCTCGCTCCACGCCGAGCTCGAAGGCACTGCGGTAGGTCTCACCGGCCTCGTCGAGCCGGCCGGCGGCGTCGAGAGCGAAGCCGAGCTGGATCCGCCCACGCAACTCCGGATGGAGCGCGCCGACCTTGGCCGCCCTGGCCACGGCCTGGCGCAGCGGCTCGATCCAGACCTGCGGCGGGCGACCCCACGACCCGGCCAGCGTCACGGCCACCTCCGCGGCGAGCCCGGTGCGGCCGAGCTCCTCGGCCAGCGCCAACGCCTGCCGGCCCGCCTTCTCGGCGTCGTCGTGGCGGCGGGCGATCATCAGCTCCCGAGCGTACGCAGCCAGGAGCCGCGCCCGCACCAGCGGCGGGGCGTCGTCGGGAAGCTCCGCGATCGCCGACTCGGCGAGCTCCCCCACCCGGACGTCGTTGACGTAGGCGAAGCTGGTCTCGATCTCGACCGTCATCAGCTGTGCGCGCCACAGCCCGGGCGCGTCGGCCGGGAGCGATTCCCGCTGCTCACGGGCCAGTTTCCCGGCACGGTCGGCGTGCCCGGCGGCGACCATCGCATCGCTCGCCTTGACCACCAGATCGACGAGTCGCTGGGTGTCCTGATCCGAGCCGGCGCGGCCGGCGAGCAGGGCGATCGCCTGCTGGTAGTGCTGCGAGGCCTCGTCGGGACCACCGGTGGCAGCCGCCTCGTCACCGGCCGCGATCCCCGCGGTCAGCGCGGTCTCGTGGTCGCCGGCCAGGCGAGCATGGCGGGCGAGACCAGCCGCACTGCCGGTGGTGAGGTCGCCGCTCAGCGCCTCGACGTAGCGCTGATGGAGCCGGACCCGCTCGCCCGGGAGCAGGTCGTCGTAAACGGCCTCGCCGAGCAGGGCGTGCCGGAAGACGTAGTAGCCGTCCTCGCGCGGCACCAGGATCGCGCGCTCGATCGCCTGCCTCAGCCCGGCGTCGAGGGTGGGCCGGTCGAGACCGGCGACGGCATCGAGGAGCTCGTCGCTGACGTCGCGCCCGGCGGCGCTGGCGGTGTCGACGACCTCGCGCGCGGTCGCGTCGAGCTGCTCCAGCCGGATCAGGAGCAGGTCGGCGAGGTCCCAGGGCAGCTCGTCGGCGCCTGCGGCCTGCACCAGCTCCTCGACGAAGAACGCGTTGCCGTCTGCGCGGCGTACGACGCTCTCGACGTCGAACCCGGCACCCGGATCACCGGCGAGCTCGCCGACCAGGACGCGTACGTCATCGTCCGAGAGCCGCCCGAGGTGGAACCGCTCGACCGAAGGCAGCCGGGTCCACTCGGCCAGCTGGCGGCGCAGCGGGTGCCGGCGGTGGAGGTCGTCAGCGCGGTAGGAGGCGAGGATCGTGACCGGGCCGTCGAACGGCCGGGTGAAGAGGAAGGTCAGCAGGTCACGGGTGGACTGGTCGGCCCAGTGGGTGTCCTCGACCACGACCAGCAGCGGCGCCTTCTCGGCCGCGCGCTCCAGCAGCGCGTGGATCGCGGCGAAGAGGTTGCCCCGGTCGAGTGCCTCCTGGACGGCGGTGTCAGCCCCGCCGAGCGCACGGGCCACGGGAGCCATCCGCAGGAGCGCCGGATGTACGTCGGCGACCTGCGCGACCACCTCGGGCAGCGCGGTGGTGATGTTGTCGAGGATCTCGGTGAAGGGCAGGTACGCCTCGGCGCTGTCGCCGAAGTCGAGGCAGTGCCCGACCAGCACCTGCCTGCCGTCGGCGGCCGCCCGGCCGCGGAGCTCGCGCAGGATCCGGGTCTTCCCCACACCGGCGTCACCGGCGAGAAGGACGTGCCGGCCCCTGCCCGACGGCGCGGTGCCGTCCAGCCCGACCAGCCCGACCAGCGTCTCCAGGTCGGCTTCACGTCCGACCAGCCTCTCGGCACTCTGCGCCATGGGCGCAATCATCGCGCCTCCTGCCAACCCCGGACGTGAAACAACGCCGAGCCGGATCTCTCCTGCTCGGCGTTGCTGGTCGGGACTGCCGCTGTGCGCCCGCATCTCAGCGGGTGCGGTTGCGTCGCGTCTGACGAGCCTCGGTGGCCCGCTGGCGCTTGGCCAGGTCCTTCTGGATCTGCTGGCGGCGGTACTTGACCTCTGCTTCGTAACCTACGGTGGTGTACATCTCGATCTCCTGCTGGTCTGTCCTGCTGGGATGTCCTGCTGACATCGAGAAGACTCCTCCGCTGAGGTAGGCACCCGGATCGGTCGGGCGCCCTACTTCCCGCCCTATTTCTGGCCAGGGCGCCTTACTTCCCGACCTAGGGCACGCGCTCCGCGCCTTAGACGGGACACTGGGCCTATGGAGTTCTCCGAGGTCGTACGTCGCCGCAAGATGGTCCGCAACTACACCGCCGATCCCGTGGACCCGGCGGTGATCGACAAGATCCTGCACAACGCCACCCGGGCGCCGTCGGCCGGCTTCTCCCAGGGTTGGGGGTTCCTCGTGCTCGACACCCCCGAGGACGTACGCAGCTACTGGGAGGCGACGGCCGACGTGTCCGAGCCCGACTCCTGGCTCACCGGGATGATGACCGCGCCGGTGATCGTGATCCCGTGCTCCTCCAAGGACGCCTATCTGGACCGCTACGCGCAGCCCGACAAGGGCTGGACCGACCGCGACGAGGCGCACTGGCCGATGCCGTTCTGGCACATGGACACCGCGATGGCGACCATGCTGATCCTGCAGACGGTGGTCGACGAGGGCCTCGGCGCGCTCTACTTCGGCATCCCGCCCGAGTCCGACGCCGCGGTCCGCAAGGCGTTCGACATCCCCGACGCCTTCGACCCGATCGGTGCCGTCACCATCGGCCACCCCGCCACCGGCGGCGCCAAGGGCTCCCCCACCCGCCGCAAGCGCACGCCGCTCGAGGACGTCGTCCACCGCGGCCGCTGGTGACCTGTCAGTCCTCGTCGGTCGAGCCGCGAGCGCTAGCGAGCGTGTCGAGACCCACACCGAGACCCACCGCCCGCCAGACAACCGGGTTGTGGAGACAACCCCCCCCCCAAACGGGGC
>NZ_JBHWLY010000068.1:14273-33725 GCF_042730435.1 Nocardioides sp. NPDC059952
TGTCGAGACCAACACGTTCACCTCCGCGCTCGATCTCAACGTGTTGGTCTCGACACGCCTCCGCCTAGCGGCTCCGGCGGCTCGACCGACGGGTCATCTCCCGCCACGTGCGGCCGCAGAGTCCGGCGTACGCAGGTGGGAGACCGCCATCGCGAGATCGGCGAGCCGCGGGGTGACGATGTTGAGGACCTCGAAGACCGAGCCGAACGCGCCGTCGACCGTCACCGGTCGGTCCTCGAGCGCGCGGACGACGCGCTCGGCGCACTCCTCGGGGCTCTCGCCGCGGCCCTCGTACTCTGCGGTCGGCGCGATCATCGGCGTCCGCACGATCGCGACGCGCATGTTGGTGCAGGTCACGTTGTCGAAGTAGGCCTCGCGGCTCAGGATCCGGCCGAAGACGTCGAGGGCGGTCTTCGCGGCGATGTAAGCGGCGAACTTCGGGGCCTTGATCTGGTTGCCCCAGGTGACGATGTTGACCACGTGGCCGAACCGCTGGGCGCGCATCGCCGGCAGCAGGCCCATCGTGAGCCGGACCGCGCCGAAGTAGTTGACCGCCATCATCCGCTCGAAGTCGTGGAAGCGGTCGTGGGTCAGCTCCAGGGAGCGCCGGATCGACCGGCCGGCGTTGTTGACCAGGTAGTCGACCGCGCCGTGCTCGGCGAGCAGCTTCTCCACCAGCGCGTCGATCGAGTCACCGTCGGTCATGTCGACGAGGTAGGTCGACGCCTGCCCGCCCGCGTCCTCGATGGCCTTCCGCACGCGTTCGAGCTCCTCGGCCCGGCGGGCGGCGAGGAGCACGTGCGCGCCACGTCGAGCCGCGGCGTACGACGTCGCCTCACCGATCCCCGAGCTGGCGCCGGTGACCAGCACGGTGCGGCCGGCGAGCGGGCTCGGGCCACCGGTCACGGCCCGGATCGTGCGCGCCACCCGGGCGCGCGGCGTCTGCAGGAGCGGAAGCGAGAACAGGCTGACCACCCCCGCACCCTAGTGGCCCCCGACTCGGGCTCGCTTTCCGCGGATTCGTTGGGTGCCGACGCGGGTGGGAGGCATCTAGCGTGACGCGCGTCGAGACGTCGGCGCGAAGCCCACGCCCCCGCACGATCACCCCCGCAAGCATCCAGGAGAGAACATGTCAGCAACCAGCATCGTCCCGCGTACGTGGAAGCGGCGGCTCGCCGGCATCGTCTCCGCAACCCTCATCGCGATCACCGGCGCGGCCATCACCGGCATCGCTGCCCCGAGCCCGGCTCACGCCGCGACCTGTACGTCGTACAACTACTCCTACGGCGGCAACGGCACCTGCGTCAGCTACATCCAGACGCTGCTCAACTGGCAGCCCGGCGTCAACCTGGCAGTGGACGGCGCGTACGGCAACCTGACGCGGCAGGCCGTGATCAACCGGCAGACGTCGTGGCGCTACTGGGACTCCTCGGTGGCGGTGGACGGCATCGTCGGCCCCAGGACCTGGGCCTACCTCTGCTCCCCGTACTACTACGGCACCGGCCCGGCGCAGTCCTACCCCTTCGCCGTCGCTCGCGCTGCCGGTTGCCGGGTCTGAGTCCACGGACCCCCGGGCGTCACGGACGCACCGGGGCGTAGCGGAGGTCGACCTCCAGGTGCGGATCGTCGCCGATCAGGTTGTGCAGCTTGATCGGCTCACCGCCCGGGTTGTCGTAGAGGCGGATGCCGTCGCCCAGCAGGACCGGCGCGACGTGCAGCTCGATCTGGACGATCAGGCCCCGTTCGAGGAGCTGGCGGCCGATGTCGGCGGAATGGACCTCGACGTTCTTCCCGTCGGCCGCCTCGACCGCGATCCGCAGCGCCTCCCCGACGTCGCAGCTGAGAAAGGTGACGTGCTCCTGCGGCCGGGCGTCCTCGGGGTGGTGGGTGAGGATGAAGACCGGGCCCTGCCAGTCGCCGTAGGGCATCGCGTCAGGGTAGGCGTCGTGCCCGTTGCGGCCGCCCAGGACGGCGCCGAGCTGTGAGGAGTACGCCTCGACGACCCCGGGCTTCCCGGTGACATCGCTCAGCCACGCCATCCCCGGCTCGGTCCCGTCGACGAAGCCGTCGAGCGACATCGAGAAGTGCCACAGCACCTTGCCCTCGCCGCTCATCACGAAACCTGCGTCCGGTCGAAGGTGACATGGGTGACGCCGCTCGGCGTCGTGGTCGACGCCACCTCGTAGCCGTCCTCCAGCGCCTCCAACCCGTCCCACAGCCGTACGCCACGGCCCAGGATGATCGGGACGACCGCGACGTGCAGGTGGTCGACGAGGCCGGCCGCCAGGAAGTCCCGGAGCGAGGACGGGCCGCCGCCGATGCGTACGTCCTGACCGGCGGCCGCCTCCTGCGCCTCGGCCAGCACCTCCTCGATGGGTGCGTTGCGGAAGTGGAAGACGGTGCCGCCCTTCATCTCGATCGACTCGCGTGGCTGGTGGGTCAGGACGTAGGTGGGTGTGTGGAACGGCGGCTCCTCGCCCCACCAGCCGCGCCAGTCGGCGTCGTCCTGCCATCCCGGCGGACCGAACTTGCCGGCGCCCATGATCTCGGCGCCGATCCCCTCCCAGGAACGGGCCGCGAAGGCGTCGTCGGGCTCGGAGGCCGGGTCGACCTCCATCCGCTCCCGATGCCCGGTCGCGCTCTGGAAGGTCCTGGTCGGGAAGAACCACTCCATCAGCCGCATGCCGGCGTGGCCGAACGGTGCCTCCAGGCTCTGACCGTCGCCGGTGGCGAAGCCGTCCAGCGAGACGCCGATGGTGTGAGCACGTACGCGTGACATGTCGATCTCCCTCGATTCAAAGTGATTGCACTTTGCAATCACTAGCGCCGAGAGTAGACTTCCCGATTGCAGATTGCAACCACTATTTTCGAGTGCAGGAGACGCCGAGTGAGCGAGCCCAGATCGGGGTGCCCGATCAACGCAGCCGTAGAGGTCTTCGGGGACCCCTGGTCGGTGATCGTGCTGCGCGACGTGATGTTCGGGAACCGTCGCCACTTCCGCGAGCTGCTCGGCAGCTCCGAGGAGGGCATCGCCTCCAACATCCTCAGCAGCCGGCTGAAGAAGCTCATCGAGGGCGGGCTGCTGACCAAGGAGCAGGCCGGCCGCGGCCAGAAGGCGGCCTACGCACTGACCGAGGCGGGCATCCAGACCCTGCCGATCATGGTCGCGCTCGGCAACTGGGGCCTCGCCCACCGCGACGGCACCCGGCAGCTCCGGGTCCGGGCCGAGCTGCTGCGCGACGCCGGCCCCGAGATGGTGGCGTCGTTCATGGACGAGCTCCGCGAGCTCCATCTCGGCACGCCGCGGCCCGACCCGACCGCCCCGCGGGCGAGCGAGCAGCTCGCTGCGGCGTACGAAGCGGCGATGGCTGGGTGAGCTGCCGCCTCACTTCTCCTTGGCGTGAAGCTTCAGCTTGGAGATCTGGCTCTTCAGCTCATCGAGGAAGAGCGACCTGATGCTCTCGGTGTCGAGGGCGCCGTTGACGCCGCGCAGCTTGCCCTCACCGAGCTTGACGCAGACGGTCGACCAGGCCGCGCCGATGGCCGCGGTGAAGCCGGCCGCGACGGTGGCGTTGATCGCCCCGCCGCCGACGGTGCCGAAACCGGGGATGAACTTGAGCAGGTTGCCGGCCACGGAGCGGCCTGCCTGGGTGGCCGCCGCGGTGGCCGCGATCGAGGCCATGGCGGCCTTGTCCACCTCGATGCCGTAGATCGCCGAGATGCGCGCCATCATCCCTAGCTGGATCGGCACCAGGACGACCGCGTCGGAGAACGGGATCGGGGTGGCCCCGGCAGCGCCGGCCGCGGTCGCGGCACCCGCGATCACGGTGTTCGCCTGCTCCTGCTTCCGCTTGAGATCCACCCTCTGCGCCGCGATGAGGGCCTCCTCGACGCCTGCAGGCGCGCATCGAAAGGTGGCATCAACAAGTTCCTGCAGGCCGTGGACCTGCTGGCCCGAGAAGTCGTCGGCCTTGGCGTTGGTCAGGTAGACCCGGGCGCCGTGCACGGGCAGCCCGCGCGCGTCGATCTGCTGGGCGAACTCGACCGCGTCCGGGTGGAAGGCACCCGTCGGCGAGGTCGGCACCTGGGTCATCACGAGCACGACCGGCAGCCCCAGGTCGGCGAGCTTCTGGATGAACGCGGCCTCGGTGTCCTCGAAGCGGCGGTCGGCGAAACGTACGGCATACCAGGCGACGTGGATCTGCTCGGACTGCGGCTTGCGGCGCCGCTCGGAGATCAGCTTGGCCAGATCCTTGATCACCCGGTCGCCCTCGACGCCGATCTCCAGGCCCTGGGTGTCGAGCAGCCCGAAGAACCCGCTGGTGTGCAGGTAGAGCGTCGACTCCTTGGTCACCGGCTCGCCGATCCCGGTCTTGGCCACGTCCGCCCCGAAGACCGCGTTGACCAGCGTTGACTTGCCGACTCCGGTCTTGCCGAAGACGGCGAGGTTGAACCGGCCGATCTCCTTGGCCGACTCGGAGTATCGCTTGTGGAACTCGTCCTTGAACCAGCCGTCGGATGCGAAGTTGTTCACGTCGACCAAGAATGCCAGTCGCCACCGACGAATTGTCGTGGCCGCGCGCTTCGAGGAGGAATAGCGTTCCGACATGAGCCCACGGTCTCGCCTCGCGTACGTTGCCGCCCTCGCCGCCGCGACCATCCTGGTCCTGCCCACGACTCCGGTCCACGCGGCCGAGCCCGGGACCCAGCCGACCGATATCACCCTCACCCGGTGGAACAGCGTCGAAGACTTCGCGAAGGGCAGGTCGAGCAACCTGCGCCCGGACCGTCACGGCACCCTTCGGATCGGCCGCGGCAGCGAGACGACGGCCTACGCCGACCCCTTCGGCGACGGCACGGCCAAGACCTACGAGTTCGGCACCTGGACCTCGCCCGTGGTCAAGACCGGCTACGCGATCGACGAGTCGGTCACCTCGTGGGACGTCGACACGCCGACCGGCACTTGGGCCGAGATCCGGTTCCGCGGCCGGAAGGCGGACGGCACCTGGACGAAGTGGTTCGTGATGGGTCGCTGGACGGCCGGCGACGACTTCGCGGCCGGCGACATCCACCGCACCTCCGTCGAGGGACAGAGCGACACCGACGCGGCGCTCTACACCGACACCTACGTCGCCCGGACCGGCAAGGAGCCCGAAGCGTTCCAGACCAGGGTCACCCTGCTGCGCCCCGAGGGCGCGAGCGTCTCCCCCAGTCTGCGAACGGTCTCGACGCTGACGAACGAATACCTGCCCGACTCCGCCTACCCCGGCACCAGCACGCCGACGCTCGACGACGCGATCGACCTCGGTGTGCCGCCGTTCAGCCAGAACATCCACCGCGGCGAATACCCGGAGTTCGGCGGCGGCGGCCAGGTCTGGTGCTCACCGACCTCGACGACGATGGTGCAGTACCACTGGGGCCACGAGGTCCCGGCGAGCGAACTGGAGGGCATCGAGGCCCCCAACGGCGACCCGCAGGTCGCCTACGCCGCGATCAACACCTGGGACTACGCCTACGAGGGCGCCGGCAACTGGCCGTTCAACACCGCCTACGCCGGCCGCTGGGGCCTGGACGGGGCCGTGACCAGGCTGCGGTCGCTGGCCGAGGCCGAGACCCTGGTGGCCGCCGGCTTCCCGCTGGTCGTCTCCGCCAACTGGGAGCTCGAGGAGATGCCGGAGGCGGGCTACGGCACCGACGGCCACCTGCTCGTCATCGGCGGCTTCACCGCCGAGGGCGACCCGATCGTCTACGACGCCAACCACCCCTCCAACGACGAGGTGCGCAACGTCTACACCCGCGAGAACTTCGAGCGGGTGTGGCAGACCTCGACCGACGGGATCACCTATGTCATCCACCCGCGCGACGTGAGGCTGCCCGGGAGCGCCACAAACTGGTGACGGACTCGCCGTCAGGGTCATCCCGGACACCCTGGTGGGGTTAGGTTTCGACCATGACACTCGACCCCGTCGCCGCTCTTCAGGCCGCACTTCGGGCCCCGACCGTCAACGACGGCTCGGGTGCGGAGAAGAAGGCGTTCGCGCAGCTCCACGAGGCGCTGCGCGAACACTTCCCGCTGCTGCACGCGACCCTCGACCTCACCCCGGTCGGCGAGCACGGTCTTCTCTTCCGCTGGCCGGGCGCCTCCGCCGAGAAGCCGGTCGTGCTGATGGCCCACCAGGACGTCGTCCCGATCGCGGGTGAATGGACCCACGACCCGTTCGGAGGCGAGATCGTCGACGGGGTGATCCACGGGCGCGGCACGCTCGACGACAAGGGTCAGCTCGTGGCGATCTGCGCCGCGGTCGAGGGACTCCTCGCGGACGGGTTCGAGCCGGCGTACGATGTGTGGCTCTCCTTCGGCTCTGACGAGGAGACGACCGGCGCGGCCGCACGGGCAGCTGTCCAAGAGCTGCGGACCCAGGGGGTCGAGCCCTGGTTCGTGCTCGATGAGGGCGGCGCGGTCGCGTTCGACGCCTTCCCGGGCGTCACGGCGCCGGTCGGGGTCGTCGGCGTCGCCGAGAAGGGCACCACCGACGTACGCCTCACAGTGACCGGCGACGGCGGCCACTCCTCCACCCCACGCCAGAACGGGCCGACCGCGCGGCTGGCCCGCGCGGTCACCCGGCTCGACCGGATGTCGATGCCGGTGCAGCTGCCCACGCCGACCGTCGAGATGTTCGAGCAGATCGCCCCGTACGCCGCCAGGCCCCTGCGTCCGGTCCTGGCCAACGCGGGGAAGCTGGCGCCGGCGCTGGCCCGGCTGCTGACCCGGCTGGGGCCCGAGCCCGCCGCGCTGGTCCGCACCACCGTGGCGATCACGACGCTCGAGGGCAGCCCGGCGGCCAACGTCATCGCCTCGGCCGCCTCGGCCGGGGTCAACCTGCGGATCATGATCGGCGAGACGGTCGCCGAGGTCGTCGAGCGGCTGCGGGCCGCGATCGGCGACAAGCAGGTCGAGATCGAGGTCGTCCGCGCCGGCGAGCCGTCGCCGGTCTCCCCGCGCGACGAGGCGTTCTCGCTGATCACCCAGGCCATCACGGAGGTCTTCCCGGAGGCGGTGCCGGCTCCCTACACCGTCATGGCCGCGACCGACTCGCGCTTCTTCTACGAGATCAGCGACCGGGTCTACCGGTTCGCACCGTTCCGGATGACCGCTGCCCAGCGCGCCACCATCCACGCCGCCGACGAGAACATCAGGGTCGATGACTACCTCGACGGGATCCGCTTCTACCGAAGGTTGATCGAGTCACTGTGACCACCGAACGTCAGCGCACCGGCATCGAGCAGGCCGCGCGTGGAATCTGGGTGATCGTCGGCTTCCTGGTGGCCGTCGAGTTCGCCAGCGGCATCCTGCAGGGCTACTACACCCCGATCTTCTCCGATCTCGCCGACCATCTCGGCGTCTCCGACGCCGATCTCAACTGGCTCGAGGCCGGGCAGCTGATCGTCTCCGCGCTGTGCGTGCCGCCGCTCGCCCGGCTCGGCGACCTGATCGGTCACAAGAAGGTGCTCCTGCTGGCGACCGGCATCACCGCGCTCGCCACCTGGTGGACAGTGGTCGCCCCCGACTTCGGCTCGTTCCTGGTCGCCTGGTCGATCCAGGGCGCCTACGTCATCTGGCTGCCGCTCGAGGTCGCCATCGTCCACAAGCGCACCGGTGGCGACACCGCCCTGACCCGCCGGGCCGCCGGTGTCCTGGTCGGCGCGCTGCAGCTCTCGGTGATCATCGGCGCGGTCGCCGCCGGCGCGCTCGTCGGAGTGCTCCCGATGACCGCGATCCTGGCTTTCCCGGCCGTGGCCGTGACAGCTGTCTTCGTCGTCATCGCGGTCGGCATCGAGCCCGACTCCGGCACCAGCGGCGGCGCCTTCGACTGGCTCGGCCTGGCGGTGCTGACCCTCGTGCTCGGCCTGGTCATGGCGGGCCTGGTCGGCGTACGTGTCCTCGGGGCGGGGTCTCTCCTCGCCTGGGGTCTGGTGGTCCTGGGGCTGCTGACGCTGGTCCCGTTCTGGCGCATCGAGACCGCGTTGGACGGTGGCGGCAGGACCGAACCGCTGATCGACGTACGGCTGCTGGCCTCGCGCGGGCAGTGGCCGATCCAGCTGACCGCCTTCCTGTTCGGGATGTCGGTGCTGGGTGCGCAGATCCCGCTGTCGACCTTCGCGCGCACCTCACCCGAGGAGGCCGGCTTCGGGCTGGGCGCCGACGCGTCGTTCGTGTCGCTGCTGATCGCGGAGTACGTCATCGCGATGGCCGTCTCCGCCTTCACCCTGCCGCTGTGGGCGCGGTTCCTCGGGCCGGTGCGGGCCCAGGCGGTCGCCTGCTTCCTCGTCGCCACGGGCTACCTGATGTGGCTGCCGTTCCATGACTCCACCGGGCAGGGACTCCTCAACATGGCCGTCGTCGGCCTCGGCTCGGGCGCACTGGTGGCCTCGCTGCCGGCGGCCGCCGCCGCGGCCGCGCCGGCCTCCCGCACCGCCTTCGCGACCGGCATGACCAACGCCACCAAGACCGTCGGCGGTGCCATCGCCTCCGCGGTCTTCGCGATCGCGCTCGCCGCGGACGGGTCGATCTCCGGCGAGGCGCACGCCCCGCTGTCGGGCTATCTGACCGTCTGGGCGGTATGCGGTGTCACGGCCCTCGTCGCCGGGCTGCTGCTCCTTCTGCCCCGGAGCGCAACCGACGCTGGGTAAACTCGTCTCCTCCGGAGGTGATCGACATGCCCGAGAGCGAGGAGCGGCCCGAGGCGCCCACGCCGCAGCTCGACGCCGCCGCGAGCAAGGCGGCGGCAGCAGCGCGGATGGCCAACCAGACCAAGTGGGTCGACCTGCAGGTGCAGGAGGCGATCCAGCGCGGCGAGTTCGACAACCTGCCCGGTGCCGGCAAGCCGATCAAGAACCTCGACCGCGACCACGATCCCGACTGGTGGGTCAAGCAGCTCGTCGAGCGCGAGCAGATCGTCGTGCTTCCCCGGTCGGTCCAGCTCCGCAAGGACGACGCCGAGCTCGACGCCATCCTCGACACCCAGACCACCGAGGACGGCGCCCGCAGGATCGTCGAGGAGTTCAACGAGCGTGTCATCGCGGCCCGCTACGGAGCCCCCGAGGGGCCGCCCCTGATCACCATGACCCGCGACGTCGAGGCCACCCTGGACGCCTGGCGCGAGCGTCGCGCCGCTCGGGTGGAGGCGGCCAGGAACGCGCGTCGCGAGCAGCCGCCGCGGAGACGGCGCTGGTGGCGGCGCTAAGCAGTAGCACCCGTCAAGGGCTTCGGTCAGCGACTGTTGTTCGTGGCTGGTCTGGGCCGCCGACCCTGTCCTCGAGTGTTTCTCGACCTGCCCCGGAGTCAAGGACGGCCTGCGGCCGCCGGCTTCGCCGGCCGCTTCGCGGTCCTGGACACCGGACCATGTCGAGAAAGATTTGGCTGGCTATCAGGGGCGGCGGCCCCAGTGTGGCCGCGGGGTAGACGCTCCTCGGGACGTGGCCGCCCCCACGGCGAACGAAAATTCGTTCACCCTGGCAGAAGAAGACGCTCTCCTGGGTGAACGAAACTTTCTTCACCCCGGCATGCCGAAGGAATTTTCGTTCACCCACGCACCGACCGCCCGCCCCACGGCGATCTCGGCGTGAACGAAAATTAGTTCACCCTCAGATCCCAAGCCCCTACCCAACCCACATCGCCGCGCCAAACCCCTGCCGCCGACCCGATAGCCAGCCAAAATTCTCAGCGACGGCCGGTGTCAAGGACCGCGAAGCGGCCGGCGTCAGGCGGCGGCCGCAGGCCGTCCTTTACTCCGGACGCCGCTGAGAACACCCTCCCGTAACGGGTCGGCGGCAAACGCCCACCACAAATCACAGAACCCTTCAGCGCGTCCCGACGACCTCCCCACCCCGAACAGTGAGATCGCGCCGCGAGAACCGCGACCGATAGCGCCCGGGAGTCACTCCGACCTCCGAGGTGAACCCAGCCCGGAAGGTCACCGGCGAGTAGTAGCCCGCCTCGTGGCTGATCCGGTCGATCGGCAGGTCGGTTGTCTCCAGAAGCGTCTTGGCGACCGCGATCCGCTCGGCGGAGACCCAGCGCATCGGGGTGGTGGCGAGGTCTCGCTCGAAGCGCCGGGCGAGGGTGCGGGGCGAGACCGCGGCGGCCGCCGCCAACCGCTCGAGGGTGACGTCCTCGTGCAGGTTTGCCCTGAGCCAGGCGCGCAGCTCGTCGAGCCAGTGGGCCTGCTCGGTGAGCGGGTCCGCCGCGACGTACTGCGCCTGGTCGCCGTCACGGTGCGAGGCGATGACCAGGTTGCGGGCGATGGTGTTGGCGGCATGCTGGCCGTGGTCGGTGCGGATCAGGTGGAGACACAGGTCCAGTCCGGCGGCGGAGCCAGCGCTCGTCAGCACGCCGTCGTCGACGTAGATCGCCCGCGGGTCGAGGTCGACCCGGGGATACGTACGCCGGAACAGCTCCGCCCACCGCCAGTGGGTCGTGGCTCGGCGACCGTCGAGCAGCCCGGCCTCGGCCAGGGCGAAGGCACCGGTGCACAGCGAGACCATCCGGGCGCCGCCGGCAGCGGCCCGGCGTAGCTCCCGGACCAGGGTCGGGCTGACCGGATCGCCCGGCCGGATCGCCGGCACCAGCACCGTTCCGGCCTCGGCCAGCGCGGCCATCGGCCGCTGCGGTGTCAGCCGCGGCCCACCGTGGACGCGCACCCCGCGCAGGTCGCCGCACAGCACCACATCGTAGAGCGGGCTGGCGTCGTGGTCCCAGTCGTAGCCGAGCGCCTCGAGCGGCATCCCGATCTCGAACAGGGTCATCCCGTCGACGATCGGAATGGCGATGGACGATTTCGCGGGCATGGCAAGAATCTATCACTCTAAGTCAATCCTGCCACTCCTCCAGCAGGCTCGGCTCGAGCACGATGGAGTCATGACGAACTACAGGAAGAACCCCAGCAAGGTCCGCAGCACCGTCCGCTCCGTCCTCGCCGGCTTCGACGCCGGCGCCCGGATCCGTCACGGCGCCCAGGTCCCGAAGAACCATCCCGCCCGACGCCGGTCGTGATCGTTACAAGTCGAGACGCCTACCGACCGGTAACCCCCGGCCGTTAGGGTGACCGGCATGAGTCACAAGAGCCCTAAGGACTTCTTCGCGCCCCTGGCGGTGGGCGCTCCCGCACCGCTGCGGGAGATCCCGGCACGGCCGAGTCGCGCGATCCACTTCTTCGACCCGTCGAACCCGAAGATGGCGGCCAAGGTGCCTGCCATGGTCGGCACCGTCGACGTCCTCCTCGGCAACTTGGAGGACGCCGTCAAGGCCGACAACAAGGTCGCCGCGCGCGAGGGCCTGGTCGAGATCGCCAAGGGCACAGACTTCGGGAAGACCCAGCTCTGGACCCGGATCAACAGCCTCGACTCCCCGTGGGTGCTCGACGACCTGGTCACCCTGGTCACCGAGATCGGCGACAAGCTCGACGTCGTGATGGTGCCGAAGGTGCAGGGCCCCGAGGACATCCACTACGTGGACCGGCTGCTCGCACAGCTCGAGGCCAAGGGCGGCGTACAGAAGCCGATCCTCATCCACGCCATCCTCGAGACCGCGCGCGGCGTGGCCAACGTCGAGGAGATCGCGCTCGCCTCCCCGCGCATGCAGGGCATCTCGCTGGGCCCCGCGGACCTCGCAGCCGACCGCAAGATGAAGACCACCCGCGTCGGTGGCGGTCACCCGGGCTACCTGGTCCGCCAGGACCCCGTCGACGGCGACATCCACGGCAACCGCACGGTCTTCCAGCAGGACCTGTGGCACTACACGATCGCGAAGATGGTCGACGCCTGCGCCGCGGCCGGGATCTACCCCTACTACGGCCCGTTCGGCGACATCACCGACGTGGTCGCGGCCGAGGACCAGTTCCGCAACGCGTTCCTGCTCGGCTGCGTCGGCACCTGGAGCCTGCACCCCAAGCAGATCGAGATCGCCAACCGCGTCTTCTCCCCCAGCGTCGAGGACATCAAGCACGCCCGTCGCGTGGTCGCCGCCATGGGCGACGGCACCGGCGCGGTCATGCTCGACGGCAAGATGGAGGACGACGCCAGCCTCAAGCAGTGCCTCGTGCTCGTCGACCTCGCCGAGGAGCTCGCGGCCATCGATCCCGAGCTGAAGAAGGCGTACGACGCGATCGAGCTGGAGGACTGAGATGACCGAGACCACCTTCCGCCCCCTCCGCTCGGTCCTCTACATGCCGAGCTCCAACACCCGCGCTCTCGAGAAGGCCAAGACGATCACCGCCGACGCGCTGATCCTCGACCTCGAGGACGCCGTCGCCCCCGACGCCAAGCCGGAGGCTCGCGAGAACGCGGCCGCGGCTGTGACTTCGGGCGAGTACGGCAACAAGTACCTCACCATCCGCGTCAACGGCGCCGACACCGAGTGGCACGAGGCCGATCTGGCCGCCGCCGCCAAGGCCGGCCCCGACGCGATCGTCGTCCCCAAGGTCAACAGCCCCCAGCAGGTGCTCGACCTCGTGGCGGCCTTCGAGAAGGCCGGCGTCCCCGAGCAGACCAAGCTCTGGGCGATGATCGAGAGCCCGTACGCCATCCTCCACGCCGAGGAGATCGCCTCCGCCTCCGAGCGGCTGACGGTGCTCGTCCTGGGCACGAACGACCTGGTCAAGGAGCTGTACGTCGACCACGTCCCCGCTCGCGCCAACCTGGTCACCAGCCTCCAGCTGGCCGTGCTCGCCGCGCGCGCGAGCGGAAAGGTCATCCTCGACGGCGTCTACAACAACGTGAAGGACGCCGAGGGCTACGCGGCCGAGGTCGAGCAGGGCCGGATCTTCGGGTTCGACGGCAAGACCCTGATCCACCCCGCCCAGGTCGAGGGAGCCAACGCCGGCTTCGCACCGAGCGAGCAGGCGGTAGCCGACGCCAAGGGCCTCATCGAGGCGTTCGAGGCCGCCGGCAGCGGCGTCGCGACGTACAACGGCAAGATGGTCGAGTCGCTGCACGTCGAGAGCGCGAAGCGGGTCCTGAGCATTGCCGAGGCCATCGCCGCACTGTAGGCCAGGAATATCTCTCAATGTATAGAAAAAGTTACTCGTTTTCCGTTTTGGCTGATCAGTAACTTTTTCTCGAGAAGAAGGTGACAAACCGGCGAGATTCTGGTTCCGTTACGTGCTGCGCGACACAACCGACACTCGCTACGCGCTCAGGAGACAGCGTCAGATGACTGAAGCGAATCGTCGGCCCGCGACGGGGGACCACTCGAACGTCCCACCCACGCCGGCTAGACACCCCGCCACACCGATGCTCCCCACGAACGGAACCGCGCCGGACCCCCTCGAGATCGCCCACCGCGCTCTCGAGGGGATGACACCCTCAGACGAGTCGTGGTTCACCAATCCCAAGACGAACCCGGCCGCGGAGCGAGTGCGACCGCGTCACACGCCGTACGCACCGCAGCCGCAGCCCGGCACGGCGCTCGTCCTGCGACACGCAGACGCCGGCCACCCGCAGCCGCCACGGGCCACCTACCAGCGCCCGACGCCGCGCCCCCAGCTGCCGCAGTACGCCTACCAGCCGAGCCCCTACACGGCCCAGCAGTTCCACCCCGCCGGCCCGGTGATGTTCGCCAACCCGGCGATGCCGTCGTACGCCGCCGCGCAGGTGCCGACCCGGAACAGCGTGGTCGAGGAACACCGGATCCCGAAGGTCCGCGCCCGCAACAAGAAGGCCGTACTGCTGCCGCTCGCGGCGATGGCGATCGCCTCGGCCGGCATCGGCGCCTTCGCCCAGGCCAACGTCGACCCGGACGTCGAGACCCAGCAGGTCAAGGCCCACGCCGGTCAGTACGACGCCGTACCCGTGGTCGACATCGCGGACCAGAAGGTCATCGACGCCCCCGGCGTGATCGCGCCGGAGAAGACATCCCCGTTCTCCCCTTCGGCGCCGGGCACCTCCGGCGGCAAGCACTCCAACGGCGACTACGACGCGCCCTCGACCGCCGAGGCCTACGGTGGCGCCCACTCCTCCAGCGGGACGATCTCCACCCCGCTCGAGGGTGACACCCTGTCGGACAGGGACCCGGCACCGGCTCCCGAACCAGCTCCGCAGCCGACACCGGAGCCGACTCCGCAACCCGAGCCGGAGCCCGAGCCGACCCCCGCGCCGACTCAGCCGTCGCTGGGCAAGGACGTGGTGGCGCCGGTGCTCGACACGGTGACGGGCGTCATCGACGGTCTCACCGGGATTCAGATCGACCTGACGCCCTAGTCAGCAGCCGTTTCAGAACGGGCCGTGACCTTTCCGAGGTCACGGCCCGTTTTGCGTATGCCCGGGTGGGTTACCCATGGCCAGGACGGGCCATCTGGAAATAGGACCTCCGTCCCGATAACTTCCGTGGTTTTCTCTCGTTTGCCCGATGTGCCACCCCTTAACTCGGGAGTGCGCCAGGTTCCCCCGGATCTGGCAGGTGGCACGGCCCCGTTGCGGGGATCTTGGGGGATCCCCACCGCAGAATCGGAGTCCAACCAACAATGCGAAGCATCCGTACGTTCGCGCTGTCCGCAGCCGCTGCCGCCGTCGTCGGCGCAGTTCTGGTTGTGCCGGCGCCCTCACAGGCCGCACTGACGAACACCTCGTTCGGGCTGTTCGCCAGCGGCTTCGGCAGCCGCGTGACCGGTGGAAACATCCCGGCCAACTCGGGAGACCTCGGATACCAGACCATCGGGTGCACCCGTAAGGCTGGCTACGACGTCAACAACAACACCGCCGGCGCCAAGGTGCCGGGTCTCGGCACGATCGGCGCGACCACGACCAAGCAGCGCACCATCAAGTCCGGCTCGACGGTCAAGTCGATCTCGGAGCACAAGATCGCCGACGTCGTGCTCGACAAGAGCCCGCTGGGCAAGGTCACCGTCGAGGGTCTCAGCTCGGTCTCCCAGGCTTGGTGGGACGGCAAGGCTTACAAGGCCGACTCCAAGGCCAAGATCGCTCACGTCGTTCTCGACCCGGCCGGCCCCGGCCAGAAGATCGACCTTCCGATCCCCGGCCGTGACAAGCCGCTCGTCATCCCGGGCATTGCCACCATCGGTCTGGGCAACACCGTCGAGAAGACCAACGCCGACGGCGCCGAGGCTTACGCCAACGGCATCTGGATCAAGCTCCACGGCACGGACTCCGAGGTCATCGTCGGTCGCTCTCGCGCCGAGATCAACGGCCAGGCCTACTCCGCGACCTTCCGCGGCTTCTCCGACGGGATCGACGCCACCGCCCTCGGCGGTGCCGTCCAGGTCGGCAAGAACCCGCTGACCAACGCGTCCTGCGCCGGCACCAAGGGCAAGCTGAAGACCAAGTCCATCGCCGGCGTGCCGCTGGGCGAGGCGGGCAACGTCGTGGACGTCAAGGGTCTCACGAGCGGTCAGCGTTCGAACCAGACCAAGACCACGGCCGAGGGCTACACCTTCGCCGAGGTCGCCGGCGTCAACATCGGTGACGGCGCGATCCGCATCGAGGCCATCCGCGCTCAGGCGAACGCGAAGTTCGTCAAGGGCAAGGGCGCCTCGACGTCCACCTCGGGCACCAAGTTCGGCGACATCTTCATCAACGACCAGAAGGTCTCCCTCGCCCAGCTCGGGTCGGCGCTCTCCCGCGTCGACATCCCCGGCCTGGCCAAGATCGAGACCAACGTCGTCGTCGAGCGCAGCAAGAACCTGATCGAGGTCGTCGCCCTGCGGCTGACGCTCCTCGACGCGACCGAGGGCACCAAGACCGTTGTCAACATCGGTCACGCCAAGTTCAAGGTGAACTCGAACGCGTGAGGCCTTGATCCACTAAGGGTCTAGCAAGAAACGGTCCGCGACCTGACCAGGTCGCGGACCGTTTCTCTGTTCTGAAGTTACTCACGGGTAGTCTTAGCCCACCCTTACGCAAGCAAAGCCGACGCCAAGCACTAGGCTCGGTTGCATTCCGGCAGTCCTGCCCTGATGAGGAGCGCCTAGGCATGTTGCAGATCATCACCATCGTCGTGTGCCTCGCGACAACGGTCGCCGCCGTCTACATGACGACCAAGGCGGTCCGGTCGATGCTCGCGGTCATCAAGATCGGTACGCCGATCAGCCGCGTCGACCAGCCGCTGGCCCGCACGCTGACGATGCTGAAAGAGACCGTCCTCCACACGCGCATGTTGCAGTGGACCTGGGTCGGCATCCTGCACTGGTTCGCCTTCGCGGCGTTCATCGTGCTCTCCACGGCGGTCGGCTCGGCCTACTTCCAGCTCTTCTCCGCCGACTGGACGATTCCCATCATCGGGAAGTTCTTCCTCTACGAGTGGGTGGCCGAGGGTCTCGGCCTGCTCGGTGCGCTGGGCATCATCCCGCTGATCATCTACCGGCTGCTGCACCAGCCGAGGAAGATGGGCCGCGAGACGCGGTTCTACGGGTCGGTCATGTGGCAGGCCTTCTTCGTCGAGGCGATGGTGCTGCTCGAGTCGATCGCGATCCTGTTCATCCGCGGCGCGGAATACAACCTGGCGCTGGCGCACGGCGGCGAGCACGCTGAGCACGCGACCGGCTTCCACTTCCCGATCTCTCAGTTCTTCGGTGCTCTCTACCCGACCGGCGCCGAGTCGATCGGGACGCTGGAGAACATCATCTACCTCATCGCGACCTTCAAGATCCTCTCCGCGCTGATCTGGCTGATGGTGATCTCGTCCAACCTGACGATGGGTGTCGCCTGGCACCGCTTCACCGCCTGGGTCAACATCTGGTTCAAGCGCGAGCCGGCGTCGCGTACGTCTGCCGTCGACGGCGCGCGCCCGCTCGGCACCGCGCTCGGCGCGATCAAGCCGATGCTCATCGACGGCAAGCCCGTCACCCTCGAGGACGTCGAGGAGGACCGGATCGCCGAGGACGCCATCTTGGGCGTCGGCTCGATCCAGGACTTCTCCTGGAAGGGCATCCTCGACTTCACCACCTGCACCGAGTGTGGTCGCTGCCAGTCGCAGTGCCCCGCCTGGAACACCGAGAAGCCGCTCTCGCCCAAGCTGCTGATGATGGGCCTGCGCGAGCACGCGTACGCCGCTGCCGCTGACGGCGATCTGAAGGAGAAGCCGCTGATCGGCAAGGCCGACGGCGCTCCGGAAGGTGCCGAGAGCAACGCCGAGGTCCTCGACTGGTTCTACAACCCGGAGGACGGCGGCTTCGTCATCGACGAGGACGTGCTCTGGTCCTGCACGTCCTGCGGTGCCTGCGTCCAGCAGTGCCCCGTCGACATCGAGCACGTCGACCACATCATGGACATGCGCCGCTACCAGGTGCTCGTCGAGTCCAACTTCCCCTCCGAGCTCAACGGTCTCTTCAAGGGCCTCGAGGGCAAGGGCAACCCCTGGAACATGAACGCCAACGCGCGCATGGACTGGGCCAAGGACCTGCCCTTCGACGTCAAGGAGGTCGGCAAGGACATCGAGTCGCTGGAGGAGGTCGACTGGCTGTTCTGGGTCGGCTGTGCCGGCGCCTACGAGGACCGCGCCAAGAAGACCACCCGCGCCGTGGCCGAGCTGCTCGACATGGCCGGGGTCTCCTTCGGCGTACTCGGCAACGGCGAGACCTGCACCGGTGACTCCGCCCGCCGCGCCGGCAACGAGTTCGTCTTCCAGGGTCTGGCTCAGCAGAACGTCGAGACGTTCAAGGAGTTCAAGGTCAAGAAGGCCGTCACCACCTGTGCTCACTGCTTCAACACGTTGAAGAACGAGTACAAGGAGTTCGGCATCGAGCTCGAGGTCGTCCACCACACCCAGTTGCTCAACCGCCTCGTGCGCGAGGGCAAGCTGACCCCGGTCGCGGACGGCGCCGGCGCCCACAAGCGCTCGATCACCTACCACGACCCGTGCTACATCGGTCGCCACAACGGCGTCTACGAGCCGCCGCGCGAGCTGCTGCAGATCATGCCGGGCGCGGAATACAAGGAGATGCCCCGCAACTCCGAGCGCTCCTTCTGCTGTGGTGCCGGCGGTGCCCGGATGTGGATGGAGGAGAAGATCGGGTCGCGGATCAACGAGAACCGCACCGACGAGGCCGTCGCCACCGGCGCCGACCAGATCGCCGTCGGCTGCCCGTTCTGCCGCGTCATGCTCTCCGACGGTCTGACCAAGGCCCAGGCCAACGGGGCCGCGCGCGAAGAGGTCGAGGTGCTCGACGTCGCGCAGATGCTGCTCGCCTCCGTGAAGGGCGAGCAGGCGACCAAGATGGCCCCGGGCGAGGGCGCGAAGGTCGGTGCCGCCGCCAAGGCTGCGCCGGCCGTCGAGGAGGCCGCTCCGGCCGCCGCAGCGGGCACGTCGCTCTTCGACTCCGCCCCCGAGACCACCGAGACCGAGAAGGCTCCTGCCGACGCGTCCTCGCTCTTCGACACCCCCGCCCCGGCCGAGCCGGCATCGGGAGGTACGTCGGGTGGCGGCTCGCTCTTCGACACCCCCGCGCCGGCCGCTGAGCCGGAGAAGCCGGCCTCCGGCGGCTCGCTCTTCGACGGCGGCGGGTCGCTCTTCGACACGCCTGCGGAGACCCCCGCCGAAGAAACCCCGGCCTCGGGCGGCTCGCTGTTCGACGTGCCGGCCGACAAGCCTGCCGAGGAGCCGGCTTCGGATCTCGGGACCGGCGGGTCGCTCTTCGACGTACCCGCCCAAGAGGCAGAGCCTGCGGCCGCACCCGAGGCGAAGGCCGCTCCGGCACCCGCCGAGGAGCCTGCTGTCGACCTGGGCGGAGGCGGCTCGCTCTTCGACATCCCGGCCGCACCCGCCGAGGAGGCCGCACCGGCCCCCGAGGCGAAGGCGCCCGCCGCCGAGCCCGCGGCGCCTGCCGCCGCTCCGGCCACAGAGGAGCCGAGCATCGACCTCAGCGCGGGTGGTTCGCTCTTCGACATCCCGGCCAGCACCCCCGAGCCGACACCCACCCCGGCCAAGGCCCCCGAGGCCGCGACGGAGGCTCCGGCCGCACCTGCCACACCTGCTCCCGTGGCGCCTGTCGCTCCGGTCGCAGGTTCGGGAGTCACCTCGGAGCCGAAGACCGACGTCGACTTCGACAGCCTCGGCTCACTCTTCGACATCGAGGCCCCCGAGGGCACCGTCGCCGCTGCGGCTCCTGCCGCCCCGACCGAGGCCGCTCCGGTGGCCGAGACCGCCACGGAGACCGTGGCCGACGAGGCGCCTGTCGAAGACGTCGTCGTCGAGGCGGAGGCGCCGGCCGTCGAGCCCGAGCCCGAGCCGGTCGCCGAGGCGCCCGCACCGGAGCCGAAGCCTGCCCCGGCCGTGAGCGGAGAGACCCACACGCCGCGTACGGATGTCGACATCCACGAGGCAGGGTCGCTCTTCGACCTCTGACCCAGAACGCCGAGACGTCACGCGCGTCGGTCGCGATTGCCACAACCAGGCCACAACAACGGCGCCCCGGAAGTAACGGCCCTCCAACCAGAACACCC
>NZ_JBHWLY010000069.1:0-16197 GCF_042730435.1 Nocardioides sp. NPDC059952
GCGGTTACTCCCTCGCTCGGCGCGAGCGGACGAGCAAGCTCGCCGCTCGACCTCGCTCCGGTCGTCTCGCTGCGCTCCGGTCCGTTTGCGCCGACTCGGCGCTTCCCGGCTCCGCTTCGCTACGCCGGGGCCCAGCAGATTCCGTACGTCTGGCCGCCCTGCCACTGCTCGGCGCTGGGGAACTCCCACGACCACTCGTACTTGAGCGGGTCGTCGGCGACCTCGGCGGCAGCGGCCTTGCAGTCCTCGGCGCCCGCGCTGTTGACCTTCGCCTCGCCGGGGTACTTCCCGGAGCCGAGGTCGATGACCGAGAGCGCCCGCCAGGTGTGCTTGAGGGAGCACGGGACGCGCTTGAAGGACTCGGACTTCGGTGACGCCGTGCCGCACATCCGGAACGGCTCGGCGGTCTCGGAGTCACCCAGGACGCCCTTCATGTTGCCCTTGAGGGTCATCAGCGCGTTGGGACCGGCGATGCCGATGACGTCGCAGCGGAACCAGTTGGCGCCGGCCTCGGACTCCTTGATCGTCGGGGTGAACCAGACCGGACGCAGCATCGAGAGCCGCAGGTCGTCGGCGTCACCACCGAGATACCTGGTGACCTTGTTGGGGCACGCCTCGGCGACCTGGGCCGCGACCTGCTCCGAGTCGACCGCGACGAGGTGGCCGTCGACCACGTTCTTCAGCCGGCCCACGGCGTACGTCTGGGTGGTGTGCTTGCCCTTGCAGGAGACTGCGGTGCCGCCGGCGGTCGGGGCCAGCGCCTCGTCGTAGGTGAGGTTGTAGCAGGCCCCCTCCTTCGGGGACGGAGCCGCCGACGCGGAGGCGGACGGAGGCGCCGAGGAGGGTGACGGGGCAGACTTCGGCTCGCCTCCACCGCAACCGGCGAGAGCCAGGGCCCCCACGACGACGAGAGCCCCCCACAGCTTGTCGGACATGCTCACTCCTCGCTCACCGCCCAGCAGACCGCCCAGCGGTTGCCGGCGTTCCACTCCTTCTCACCAAACCATGTGTACCCGTAGTCGAAGCTTTCCGGGTAACCCAACCAGGCCTGGACCGAGCCCTTGCAGTACTGCGAGGCCTTCTTCTTGGACTCCGCGACACCGAGGAACTTGGTCTTGGCCTCGCCCAGCTTGATGGTCGTCACCGCGCGCATCTGGTGCGGCTCCGAGCAGGGAACCTTCGCGGAGGCGACGGTCTTGCCGGTGGCGCACACCATCCAGCGGTCCTCGACGTCCTCGACCTTCTTGACCTTGAGGAGGTCGCGGGTGGTGGTCGGCAGGTCGACGTACTCGGCGCCCTGCTGGCCACCGCCGACCACGTCGCAGCGGATCCAGCGCGCGCCCTCCTCCCAGGCCTTCTCCGAAGGTCCGAAGTAGACGTGGGAGAGCATCGAGCGCATCAGCAGGCTCTGGTCGGAGCCGACGTACTTCTCCAGCAGCTTGCGGCACTGGCTGAAGGCCCATTCGTTGACCTTCTCGTCGCCGTACGCCGCGTCCTTGAACTCGTCCGGGAGCGGTCCGGCGCCGAAGGTCTCGGCGTTGTGCGGCTCGTCGCAGGCGACGTACTTGTCGAAGTTGTAGGCCTCGGCGACGTCCTCGTGGGAGAGGTTGCGGCACTTGCCGACCTCGGGCACCGCGGTCGAGTCCACCTGCTTCGGGTCCTCGCCCTTCGCAGCCGCCCGATCACCGCCGCACCCGCTGAGCGCGAGGGCGGCGAGCACGACGATCACGAGGGACAAGACGGTCGTACGTCCAGGGGTATGGCCGATCACGGGGGTCGACTCTACTTGCGAACCCATGAGCGGGCCGAAAGCACAGATCAGGCGAGGACGGCCGCCAGCGTGGCTCCCAGCTCGTACGCCGCCTCGACGTGGGTGTCCTCGACGTCTCCCAGGACGTCGAGGATGTCGTAGGCCTGGGCCCATCCGAGGGCACCGACGATGGACTGCACCGAGCGGATCGCGCCGGTGGTGTCGTAGCGGCCGTGGACGTAGAGGCCATAGGGGCGCTTGGAGGTCGCACCAGCGGCTGAGCCGTCTCCTGGTCCGGCCCCACCCGAGGGATCGAGCGCGCCACCGACGGCCAGGAAGGTCGAGTCGAAGAAGTGCTTCAGGGCACCCGACATGTAGCCGAAGTTGGCGCTCGTGCCGAGCACGTAGCCATCGGCGGCCAGGACGTCCTCGGCGCTCGCCTCCAGGGCGGGACGTACGACGACCTCGACCCCCTCGATCTCGGGGTCGTTGGCGCCGGAGACCACCGCGTCGGTCAACCGCTGCAGCGACCGGGTGGGGGAGTGGTGGACGATCAGCAGCCTGGCCATGGTCACAGCCAACCATTGTTGTCGGCGGTGAGCACGGCCTCGGTGCGGTTGGCGGCGCCGGTCTTGCCGATCGCGGCGGAGAGATGGTTGCGCACGGTGCCCTCGGAGAGGACGAGCCGGGCCGCGATCGTGGCGACCGGTGACCCGTCCCGGGCGGCCCGGAGCACCTCGGTCTCGCGCTGGCTCAGCGGCGACTCACCGGCCACGAGGGAGTCGGTGGCGAGCTGGGGATCGACGACGCGCAGTCCCTGGTGGACGCGGCGTACGGCGTCGGCGAGCTGGGCCGCCGGGGTGTCCTTGACGACGAAGCCGGACGCACCAGCCTGCAGCGCCCGGCGCAGGTAGCCGGGGCGGCCGAAGGTGGTCACGATCAGCACCCGCGTCCCCGGAGCGGCGCGACGGACCTCGGCGGTCGCCGTGATGCCGTCGATCCCGGGCATCTCCACGTCCAGCAGCGCCACATCGGGGTGGTGCTCCAGCACGGCCGGTACGACCTCGGACCCGCTGCCGACCTCGGCGACGACCTCGAGGTCGGGCTCGAGGCCGAGGAGTGCCGAGAGGGCGCCGCGTACGAGCGCCTGGTCGTCGGCGAGGAGCAGCCTGATCGTCACGGGCTGACCTCCCCGTCGGCGGACATGACCAGCTCGAACCCGGATCCGGTACGCGTCGTCAGCACGGCGCCCATGGCGCCGGCCCGCTCCCGCAGACCGGTCAGCCCGGACCCGGACTCATTGCCGGCCCGGCGACCGTGGCCGTTGTCGTGGACGGTCACCGACCTCGGGGTGAGCACGATCTCGCACCGGCGCGCACCCGAGTGCCGGATGACGTTGGTGACCCCTTCGCGGATGGTCCAGGCGAAGAGCTCGCGCAGCCCGGAGGGCACCTCGTCGGTCGACTGGGGCAGCACCGGCTCGATGCCGGCCGCCTCCAGCGCCGCCCGCGCCCGGGCGAGCTCGCCCGGCAGGGTCAGCTCGCGGTAGCCCTCGACCGCGCGGCGTACGTCGGCGAGCGCGTCGCGGGAGAGCCGCTCGAGGTCGGCGAGCTCCTGCTTGGCCCGGTCGGGTGCTACGTCGACCAGGCGCTGGGCCAGCTCGGCCTTGACCGTGATGACGGTGAGGGAGTGGCCGAGGATGTCGTGCAGGTCGCGGGCGAACCGGTTGCGCTCGTCGGCCAGCGCCAGCCGGGTGTTCTCGTGCTGGGCGCCGACGAGGGCGACGTTGCGCCGCATCACCGACCGTACGCCGAGCATCGCCGCCGAGGCGGCGCAGACCGCGAACGCGGTGTCGATCTGCGAGCCCCAGCCCGGCACCAGCCCGGTGATCGCGACGCCGCCCGCGATGCAGACGATGGCGATGTAGACCGCCGGGGTCGGCAGCGTCATCACGCAGGCGACCGCGAGATAGACCAGGCCGGCGATGCCGCCCTCGCCGAGGGTGGCGATCATGACCGCGGCGAGCAGGCCGAGCACGGCGAGGTAGGGCGCCACGAAGCTCGCCGGCGGCTGCTCGACGAGCCGGAGCATGCCCCGCGCCCGCACCCAGATCAGCATGTAGGCCACCGCGAAGCAGAGCGTCGCCACGATCCCGATCACGCCCTCGGGTGTGTCGCGGGCCTGCCAGCCGACGTGGAGCGGGGTGATCAGGAAGAAGAGCCAGATGAAGGCGAACCAGGGACCGACGACGGTCCACCGCCTGTTCGCGGCGGCCGGCTGCGGCCCCTGGTCGATGCTCACGGAAACAGATTAGTTAGTCAGGCGGGTTAGTCAGACCCGTGCCGTGTCCTTGCTCATCCGCCAGGCGGCGCCGGCGATGAAGATCAGGAACCAGGCGATCGCGTTCACGACGGCGTACCAGGGCAGCTCGTGGGTCAGCGGTGCCCGGGTGACCTCGGCGACGCCGTACATCGGGGTCCAGTAGGCGATGTGCCGCACCACCGGGGCGTAGGTGCTCAGCGGGATGAAGAGCCCGCCCAGGAAGGAGAGCAGCGCCAGGCCCGGCCCGAGGATCTGCATCGCATTCTCACCGGGCACGACGTAGCCGACGAAGACGCCGAGCGCGGCGAAGGTGAGGGTGCAGAACAGGGTCACCACCATCGCGGTGACCCACACCGAGACCGGCATCTCGGCCTTGCCCTGGATCCGGCCGATGAGGTTGACGGTCAAGATGGCCAGCGCGCCCATGGCGAGTGCGACGACCGCCTTCGTCAGGATGTACGCCACCGGGTTCAGCGGCGTCAGCCGCAGCTGTCGCGACCAGCCGACCGAGCGCTCCAGCGCCACCATCGAGCCGACGCTGGCCGCGGTCATCGCGGCGCCGTACATCGCCATCGAGATCAGGATGTACGCCGCGACGTTCCCCTCGCCGGCCGGCTGCTCCCACCCCGACTGCCCGCCGAAGGCGAGCGCCAGACCGGCCGGGAGGAGCAGCGTGAAGATCACCGTACGCCGGTTGCGCAGCAGCCGCCGCAGCTCGATCCGGAGCAGGGTGAGGTTGAAGCCGCCCAGGGGAGGGGTGCGGCGGGCGGTCACGGGATTGATGGCGTTGGTGGTCACTGGTCGTCTCCGGTCAGGCTGAGGAAGGCTTCCTCGAGGTTCTTGGACGTGATCTCGAGGTCGCGGGCGGCGGTCTCGGTCAGGAGGAAGCGCGCGACCGCGTCGCTCTCCTTGGTGTGGACGACGACCTGCTCGCCGCGTACGTCGATGCCGTCGATCCCGCCCACCGAGCGCAGGCGTGCCTCGGCCTCGGCGGTGAAGCCGTCGACCGTCGCGCGCACGGTGCGGCCGGCGGCCAGCGCGCGGATCTCCGAGCCGGTGCCGTCGGCGACGATGCGACCGTGGGAGATGAGCACGATCCGGTCGGCGTACCGGTCCGCCTCCTCGAGGTAGTGGGTGGCGAACATGACCGTCCGGCCGCGCTCGGCGTCGGCGCGGATGGCGTTCCAGAACGTACGCCGCCCCTCGACGTCCATGCCGGTGGTCGGCTCGTCGAGGAGCAGCAGCGCCGGGTCGGGGAGCAGAGCCATCGCGAAGCGGAGCCGCTGCTGCTCACCGCCGGAGCACTTGCCGACCCTGCGGCCGGCGATCCCTGCGATGCCGGCGCCCCGGAGCGCATCCTCGACCGGCATGGTGTCGGCGAAGAGGCTCGCGGTGTACTCCACCGTCTCGCGCACGGTCATGTCCTTGAGGAGCCCGCCGGTCTGCATCACGGCGGAGACGAGCCCGCGGGCGACCGCGTCGCGTGGCGTGCGACCGAGCACCTCGGCGGTGCCGGACGTGGGCCGGGTGAGGCCGAGGATCATGTCGATCGTGGTGGTCTTCCCGGCCCCGTTCGGCCCGAGGAACGCCACCACCTCGCCTTGGCCGAGGTCGAGGTCGATGCCGCGAACCGCCTCGACGTCACCGAAGTGCTTGGTGACGGAGTCGAGGCGCACGGCGGACGTGGTGCGGGTGGGTGTGGCAACGCTCATACCGACAAGCGTGGCCCGAGGTCACCCGCGATGCCTCGTCCCTTCCTCACGAGCGTGAGGTGACAAATGTCAGGCGACCAGGCGGCGGCCGGTGACCTCCTTGGGGCGCAGTCGCACCCACAACGGACGAGGGCCGGCGGGCCAGGGATGGAGGTTCTTGACCTGGTCGGGGATCTGGTCCTCGCGGTAGAGGATCTCGGCGCGTCCCTTGAACAGCGCCGACCAGCCTACATGGGTGTCGGGGGCGAGGTCGTCGACCAGCAGCGCCACGGCGCTCTCGTCGATCTGCTCGGCCATCGAGGAGTGGGCCGAGGTGCGGATCCAGAGCTCCTTCTCGTGCACGACGTGGTTCACCGGCAGCACCACCGGGCCGCGCGGTCCGGTCCAGCCGATCCGGGAGATCTGGGTGTCCGTCGCGAACCGCCAGGTCTCCTCGACCGTGAGCTCTTCCAGTTGGGCCACGCCCGTTCCTCCCCTTAGTCGTCAGTTCGGTGCCAGTCTGCCAGTTCTGTTCTGTTATTGTTACCGAGTCATGATGCGCAGCCTCCTCCTTAGCTGCCGCAGCGGGGTCTGAGAAGCCGGACTCCCTCGCTGCGGAGGTTCGACGTGCGCCGGCACTCGCTCCCACCTGATGAGGACTCCATGACCAACCTGAGCAACTCCAGCAACCAGCAGAAGACGTCGGGGATGCCGCACCAGCGCTATCGCGCGTTCGTGCCCGTCGACGTTCCCGACCGCACCTGGCCGGCCAAGAAGATCACCCAGGCTCCGCGGTGGCTCTCCACCGACCTGCGTGACGGCAACCAGGCCCTGATCGACCCGATGACGCCGGCCCGCAAGCTGCGGATGTTCGAGCTGCTGGTCGCGATGGGCTACAAGGAGATCGAGGTCGGCTTCCCGTCGGCCTCGCAGACCGACTTCGACTTCGTGCGCAAGCTGATCGAGGACGACCGGATCCCCGATGACGTACAGATCTCGGTTCTGACCCAGGCTCGCGAGGACCTCATCTCGCGCACCGCCGAGTCGATCGCCGGCGCCCCGCGCGCCACGATCCACCTCTACAACGCCACCGCGGAGCTGTTCCGCCGGGTCGTGTTCAACGTGACCCCGGCCGAATGCATCGGGATCGCGGTGCGCGGCACCGAGATGGTGATGAAGTACGCCGAGGAGTACGTCCCCGAGCTGATCGGCACCGAGGACTTCGGCTACCAGTACAGCCCGGAGATCTTCACCCAGACCGACACCGACTACGCGCTCGAGGTCTGCGAGCGGGTCTCGGACGTGTGGCAGCCGGAGGCCGGCCGGGAGATCATCCTCAACCTGCCCGCCACCGTGGAGATGTCGACCCCGAACACCTACGCCGACCAGATCGAGTACTTCGGGCGGGGCCTGACCCGCCGCGAGCACTCCGCCATCAGCCTCCACCCGCACAACGACCGCGGCACCGCGGTCGCGGCCACCGAGCTCGGCCTGATGGCCGGCGCCGACCGCGTCGAGGGCTGCCTGTTCGGTCACGGCGAGCGCACCGGCAACGTCGACCTGGTCACCCTGGGCATGAACCTCTTCTCCCAGGGCATCGACCCGCAGATCGACTTCACCGTCGGTGGCGGCATCGACGAGATCCGTCGCACGGTCGAGTACGTCACCAACATCAACGTCCACCCGCGCCACCCCTACGCCGGCGACCTGGTCTACACCGCCTTCTCCGGGTCCCACCAGGACGCCATCAAGAAGGGCCTGGAGGACCTCGACCGGATCGCCGCCGATGCCGGCAAGGACGTCAGCGAGATCCCGTGGGAGGCGCCCTACCTGCCCATCGACCCCAAGGACGTCGGCCGCACCTACGAGGCCGTCATCCGGGTCAACAGCCAGTCCGGTAAGGGCGGCGTGGCCTACCTGCTCAAGACCGAGCACTCCCTGGACCTGCCGCGTCGCGCGCAGATCGAGTTCAGCCGGGTGGTCCAGCAGCACACCGACTCCGAGGGTGGCGAGGTCAGCCCGGAGGAGATCTGGTCGATCTTCTCCAAGGAGTACCTCGAGCGCGAGGAGCCGTACGCCCTGGAGAGCTGGTCCTCGGTGACCGACGCCGAGGGCGGCGACCAGCAGGTCGTCGACCTGCGGGTGCGCGGCGAGGCGCGCACCTACAAGGGCGCCGGCAACGGCCCGGTGGCCGCGTTCGTCGATGCGCTCAAGGAGGCCGGCGCCGAGATCCGGGTGCTCGACTACGCCGAGCACGCGCTCTCGGCCGGTGGCGACGCGGCCGCGGCTGCGTACGTCGAGTGTGAGATCGCCGGCGAGATCGTGTGGGGCATCGGCATCCACGAGAACATCGTCACCGCCTCCCTGCGGGCCGTGGTCTGCGCGGCCAACCGCGCCCAGGCGGTCACGATCCCGCGCGGCTGACGCTCCGCCGAGATCTGCCGAGTCGGCGCGTTCGAACGCGCCGACTCGGCGACCGGCTCAGGCCGATCACCAGGCCCAGCGCGACCACCGCGGTGCCGATCCAGACCATCGGTCCGGGCACGATCCCGTGGAGAGGTACGCCGAGGCCGGCCGCCGCCACGGGCACGACGCCGGTCAGCAGGCCGGCGCGGCCGGAGCCGAGGCGCTTGACCGCGGTGAACCAGAGCAGGAACGCGAGCGTGGTGACGACCGCCGCCAGGTGGAGCGCCGCGAGCAGGTCACCGGTGTCGAGCGTGGTGACGGCGGCCGGTCCTTCGGTCGTGACACCGACGACGGCCATGCCGGCCGTAGCCATCCACACCGAGTGGAACGAGACGCCGAAGGCGCCCAGGCGCGGGAGGACGGGCACCGCCAGGAGCGTGAAGCCCGCCTCGCAGACCAGCACCAGGAGCGCGTAGCCGACCCCGGCCGCGTCGGTCCTCCCGAAGCCCTCGACCACGACGGCACCCGCGGTCACGACCATGGCCCCGATGATCACGCTGCGTGCCGGCAGGGTGCGGGTCGCGACCGCCGGGACGACAGCGAGCAGCATCGGAACCGCGGCGACGGCGACGCCGATCACCGCTGGCTCGGCATGCGCGACGCCGCGGACGACGCCGACGTTGAAGAGCACCAGGCCGGCGGTCGCCACCCCGGCCAGCCAGAGCCACTCGCGACCGCGGGGCCGCGGCACCCGCCAGCCGGTGACCCGTGCGACCGCGAGCAGGAGGAGGGCGGCGAGGGCATAACGGACGCTCTGCAGGGTGAAGAGCGGGGCATCGGTGATCGCTGCCGAGACGGCGACGCTGCTGCCGACGCAGGCCATCCCGGCCGCGGCGAAGACGATGCCGAGCAGGGCGCCGCGGCGGGACGCCGCTCCGACGTGGTCAGCGGCGTCGGCGATGTCGGGGAGGGCTTCGGTGGTCATGTCTACGAGGTTCGCTCCAGCTTGGTCTGGCGAACAGATCCAAACTTGACGTGGCAGAGTGGACCAAGTGAGCGGTGCGGACTTCCTCCAGCTCGACCCGGCCGGTGTGCCGGCGGGTGGGCTGGCGACCTGGCTGACCGGTGCGCTGCGCGACGCGGTCGCCGACGGCCGGCTCGCGGTCGATGCCCGGGTGCCGGCGTCGCGCACCCTCGCGACCCAGCTCGGTGTCTCGCGCGGGGTGGTGGTCGAGGCGTACCAGCGGCTCACCGACGAGGGGCTGCTCTCGGCCCGCAGCGGCGGCGGCACGCGGGTGAGCGCGGTCCCTGGAGCCGTACGCCGTCTCGGTGCCGCCACCCGGCTGCCGACTCCCGATCTGGACCTCTCCCCGGGAGTGCCGGACCTCTCGGCCTTCCCGAGGGCCGCGTGGGCGAAGGCGTCGCGGGAGGTGCTCGCCGAGATCGGCAGCGCCGACCTCGGCTACGGCGATCCGCGCGGCGTGCCGGCGCTCCGGGAGGCGCTCGCGGTCTGGCTGGGCCGCACCCGCGGCCTCACGGTCTCGCCCGACGAGATCCTGGTGATCAACGGGGTCGCCCAGGGGCTCGTGCTCCTGGCGCGCTGGCTGGAGGAGCGTGGCCGGACCAGGGTCGGCTTCGAGGAGCCGGGATCCTACGGTGGCCGCGTGCACCTGCAGCGGTGGGGGATGACGACGGTCCCGGTGCCGGTGGACGGCGACGGTCTGGACGTGGCGGCGCTCGATGCCAGCGGCGTCGATGCCGTCGTGGTCACGCCGGCGCACCAGTTCCCGACCGGGGTCGTGCTCTCTCCGCAGCGGCGCCGGGAGCTGGTCGCGTGGGTCCGGGCGGAGCCGGACCGGCTGGTGATCGAGGACGACTACGATGCCGAGCACCGCTACGACCGGCCGCCGGTCGCGGCGGTGAAGGTGCTCGCACCCGACCGGGTCGTCCACCTCGGCAGCGTCTCCAAGACGCTCGCACCCGCGATGCGGATCGGCTGGCTCGTCGCCCCGTCCGGCATGCAGGAGGAGTTGGTCGAGGCTCGCTACTGGCTCGATCTGGCCAGCCCGGCGCTACCCCAGATCATCCTGGCGCGGATGCTCACCTCGGGTGCTTTCGAGCGACACCTGAGACTGGTCCGGCAGCGACACAAGGCTCGCCGCGATGCCCTGCTCCAGGCGCTCGCCGAGCACCTGCCGGCGGTTCGGGTCCGAGGCGTCGCGGCCGGACTGCACGTACTGGCGACGCTTCCCGACGGAGTCGACGATGCGGCGGTCGCCGAGACCGCTCTGGAAGCGGGCATCGCGGTCCACCTGCTGTCCCGGCACCGTCAGGGCGAGGGCCCGCCGGGGCTGGTGATCGGCTACGCGGCGACCACCCCTGACCGCCTGCGGGAGGCGGTCAGGCGGCTGGCGCCGTTGATCTCCTAGGAGCTCCTAGGACTCCACGTCGTACTTCGCGCACAGACCCAGGCGGCTGCCGGCCATCCAGGCGGTCTTGAACGGCGGCTTGAACATCGTCGCCTCCGCCGGACAGCCGCCCAGCCCCTGGACGTTGGTATCGCTCTGCTCGGGGTAGGTGTCGCCGGTCATCTCGAAGGTGTCGACGACGATGTAGTCGTGGGTGGTCCCGCAGCGGACGACCTTGTCGATCTTGCTGTCGATGCAGGCCCGCAGGTCGGTCGGGAACGGGTCGGGCACCGGGTCCTCGGGCAGGTCGATCATCGGTGCTCCCTGGACCGTCACCCCGACGTCGCACCGGACGTAGCGGTCGCCGTCGTTCCAGGTGGCCTCCGCGGGCCAGTACCAGCTGACGATGTAGGCGGTGCGGGCCAGCGTCTCGGGGTGCAGCCCGAGGCCGGTCTCCAGGCGGGTGAAGCAGGCGGCCCCGGCCGCCTCGTTGTCGTTGTAGGTCTTCACGTCGGTGGCGACGTGGAAGGTGTAGAGCGTGTGCGGCTCGGCGCAGTCCACCGGCTCCGTCTCGTCGACGAACTCGGTGGCTGCGGCGTAGTCGAGATTGCGGCACTCGCCGGCCACGGGCAGGTGACTTCCACCGTTGGTCACGAAGAAGATCAGCCCCGCGATGAGCCCGATGACCACGACAGCGGCCAGACCACCGACCAGGAGCCCGGTGCGCTTCCGCTTCTGCGGGTGCTGTGTCGCGATGCTGGTCGGCACCGTCGTGGGCTGCTCGAAGGGCGATCCGGTCGGCGGGCCGCTGGGAGGTCCACTGGGTGGCCCGCTGGGGGGCCCGCTGGGCGGTGGAGGCTGAGGCGCGGAGTGAGCCTGCCCGGGGGTGACGCGGGTGCCTGTGACCGCGCCGCGGAGCCCATCGGCGAACGAGCGCGCATCGGGCCAGCGGTCCTCGGCCCGGGGCTCCAGCGCCCGGGCGATGGCCTGGCTGATCGGGGCCGGGAGGGGACGTACGGAACCTGCCTCGGGGACTCGGGAGGTGAGCCCGAGAGCGGGGGCGGGGGAGCGGCCGGCAAGCAGCGCCCAGGCGACCGCGCCGAGAGCTCGCACGTCGGCGCGGTGGTCGATCGGCAGCGACGGGTCGAGCTGCTCGGGCGCCATGTAGGACGGGGTGCCGATGTCGCGGGTGACCTCGTTGAGGGAGTCGAGCGAGCGGGCCACACCCAGGTCGGCGATCATCACCCGGCGAGCGCCGGCGGTGCCGCCGGAGGTCTCGGAGGTGACCAGCAGGTTGGCGGGCTTGATGTCGCGGTGGATCACCCCGCGAGCCTTCAGCGCCATGAGTCCGTCGGCGGCCTGAGCGACGATGTCGGCGACCTCGTGCACGTCCAGACCGCCGGGGGAGCCCTGGAGAAGGTCGGCGACCGAGCCGCCGTCGGCGTACGACATCACGAAGAAGGGGATGCCGGTGCTCGTCTGGCCGATGTCGTAGACACGCACGACATGGGGCGAGTCGACCGAGCGGAGCAGCCGCGCCTCCTGGAGGAAGCGCTTGTGGATCTCCGGGTTCGACACCCACCCGGGGGCGAGCGCCTTGACCGCTACGTGGGAGTCGAGATCGGGGTCGTAGTAGAGCCAGACGGAGGCGAAGGCACCGGCGCCGATGTGGCGGACCTGCTGCAGCCGCCCGAGACTGGTCGGGAAGGTCGCGCTCATGGCCGAATCATGCCCTGAATCCTCCGGGAGGGGCTGCGGTGACACCTACTTGAGCGGGTTTCGCTAAGAAATCGAGACCTACTACTTCCCGAAGCGTTCCTTGTCCTGCTTGACCGCGGCGTGCGCGTCGGAGCCGACGTTCTCCCGCAGCTCCTTGGCGGACTCGCGGATGGCGTCGGAGATGATCTCGTGGACCCGAGGGTCGGCCAGGCCATCCTCGACCAGACGCAGCACGGTGTCGGCCACCAGACGGACGACGTCGTCGTGGAAGGGGAGATACCGCAGCTTCCCGGTCGCCTGGTCCTGCCGGATGAGGTCGATGATCAGCGCGTCGATCTCGGCGCGGTTCTCCTCCATCGCGGTGGAGATGTGCCGGGTGTAGTTGCCGGTCTGGATCACCGCGATCACCTCGTCGAGCACCGCGACCGTGATCGGCGTCCGGATCGCGTCGACGATCGATCCGGAGAACCTCCCCACCACGTACGCCGAGATCCGGTCGCCGAACGCACGGTCGGCCACCCGCATCAGCCGCGCGAAGATGACCACCACCCGCAGCAGCCGGAAGGCGCGGAAGGCCGGGTTGGAGAGCGGGATCATGCCGATGATCTCGTACCAGTAGAGCCCCAGGAACTTCCAGCCCAGGCCGGACCTGACCCAGCGGGCGCAGAACTCGACGAAGAAGATCCCGCAGATCACGTAGTCGGCGACGATCACCCGCTCTTCCCAGGGCGGAGGTACGTCCCAGAAGGTGACCCAGACCAGCAGGCCGACCGAGATGATCGCGAGCGCCAGCATCAGCCAGTCGACCAGCGTGACCGGCGGCGACGATGCAGCACCCGGCTCTCGCTCGTCGTGTCGACGGTCGATACCTGCGGAGCTCATGGTGGGCACGATAGGAGACGCGTCCACCAAAGCAGGTCAACCACACGCGTCGTTGCCATCATGTGGGCGTCGATGTCGGCCGGTCGCTGCCGCGGTTGTCGGTGCGGCGCGGCAGAATGGTGCTGTGCCCCTCTACCGCGACGAGGCCATCGTGCTTCGCACCCACAAGCTCGGTGAGGCCGACCGGATCATCACCATGCTCACCCGCCACCATGGACGGGTGCGTGCGGTGGCGAAGGGCGTGCGGCGTACGACCTCACGATGGGGTTCGCGGCTGGAGCCGTTCACCCACGTCGACCTGCAGTTCGCCGAGGGGCGCAACCTCGACACGATCACCCAGGCCGAGACGCTGACCCTGTTCCATGCCGGGATCGGGCTGGACTACGACCGCTACACCGCCGGCACCGCGATGCTCGAGACCGCCGACCGGCTGGTCCACGAGGAGGGCGAGCCGGCGCCGCAGCAGTATCTGCTGCTCGTCGGCGGGCTGCGGGTGCTCGCCCAGGGCGACCGGCTTCCTCGGCACGTGCTCGACTCCTACCTTCTCCGCTCGCTCGCGGTCGCCGGCTACGCACCGAGCTTCGAGGCCTGCGCGCGCTGCGGGCTGGAGGGCCCGCACCGCTGGTTCAACGTGTCGATGGGCGGTGCGCTGTGCACGACCTGCCGGGTGCCGGGCTCGGCGACGCCCTCGCCCGAGACGCTCACCCACCTCGGTGCGTTGCTCTCAGGTGACTGGGATACGGTCGGCGGCGCCGAGGACCGGACCAGCAGGCAGGCGAGCGGGTTGGTCGCTGCGTACCTCTCCTGGCATCTGGACCGCAACCTGCGCTCGCTCGAATACGTCGAGAGCTGAGGAACGATGGCCCACTCCCACGGCCACTCCCACGGTGGGCATGACGCCGAGGTGGAGGTCGAGGCTCTGCCGCGGTTGGTGCTGACCGTCTCGCTGGTGCTCGTCGCCGTGCTCACCGTCGTCGGGGTCGCGGTCTGGTGGCCCGACAGCGCCGCTGTCGACAAGCTCCAGGGGTCGCAGGAGTTCATCGCCGAGGGTGTCGTCTTCGAGACCGCCGACGTGGTCTCGGTCTCGGAGCCGTGCAGTGCCGAGGGCACGCCAGAGGGCTGCAACAAGGCTTCGGTGGAACTCACCAGCGGTCCCGACACCGGCACCGAGGTGGGGGTCGAGATCTCGACGCCGATGGCCCGCTCCGGCCTGGAGGCCGGTGACGAGGTGGAGCTCTCCCGCACCGAGAAGGAGGGGGAGGCGACGTACGCCTTCTTCGACGTCAAGCGCGGGCCGCCGCTGCTCCTGCTGGTCGGCCTCTTCGTCGCGTGTGTCGTCGCCGTCGCGCGGATGCGCGGGCTGATGGCCGTGCTCGGCCTGGGGTTCGCGGGGGCGGTGGTGTGGCTGTTCCTGCTGCCCGCGCTGCTCTCCGGCGAGCCCGCGGCGTGGGCCGCGCTGGTCTCCTCGGTGCTGATCCTCTACGTCGTGCTCTACACCACCCACGGGTTCTCGGTGCGGACGTCGGTGGCGCTCGCCGGGACCCTGGCCGGGGTCGCGGTGACGGCGCTGATCGGCACCTTCGCGATCGGCGCCAGCCGGCTGTCCGGGCTGGGCTCGGAGAGCGGTCAGACGCTCTCTTCGCTCGACGCCGCGCTCGACCTGCAGAGCCTGCTGGTCGCCGCGGTGATCATCGCCGGCCTCGGCGCGCTCAACGACGTCACCATCACCCAGGCCTCCGCGGTGTGGGAGCTGCGCGCCGCCGGTCCGAACACGTCACGCTGGGACGTCTTCCGCGGCGCGATGCGGATCGGCCGGGACCACGTCGCCTCGACGATCTACACGATCGTGTTCGCCTACGTCGGCAGCGCACTGACCCTGCTGCTGGTGATCCAGCTCTACGACCGCACCTTCCTCTCGCTGCTGACGACCGAGCAGATGGCCGGCGAGATCGTCGCCACCATGGCCGCGGGCATCGGGGTGGTGCTGGCGATGCCGATCACCACGATCATCGGCGCGCTGACCGTCCCCGGTCCGGCCGTGGACCCTGCGCAGATGGAGTACGACGCGCCCCGTCGCCCGATGGTCCCTTCCAGGCCGCAGCCTCCCGGGCCGCAGCCGCCTCCTGGGTATCGCCCGACTAGGGTTGGGCCTCGTGAGCAAGCCGGTCCGTACCCCAACACCCCACCCGTCCGGGGCTACCCCGCCCCCGGTCCCCAAGGACCTCGTCCCGCACCACGTGGCGATCATCATGGACGGCAACGGCCGATGGGCCAAGGACCGTGGCCTCCCCCGGACCAAGGGCCACGAAGCCGGTGAGTCCTCGCTCTTCGACGTCGTCGAGGGAGCCATCGAGATCGGCGTGAAGGCGATCTCGGCCTACGCGTTCTCCACCGAGAACTGGTCGCGCTCGCCCGACGAGGTGAAGTTCCTGATGGGCTTCAACCGCGACGTCATCCGCCGCCGCCGGGACGAGATGAACGAGCTCGGCGTCCGGGTGCGTTGGGCCGGTCGTGCGCCGCGACTGTGGAAGTCCGTCATCAACGAGCTCAAGATCGCCGAGGAGATGACCAAGGACAACACCGTCTGCACGCTGACAATGTGCGTCAACTACGGCGGTCGCGCCGAGCTCACCGACGCCGTGCGGCGGATGGGGGAGGACGTACGCGCCGGGAAGCTGCGTCCGGAGAAGATCACCGAGAAGACCTTCGAGCGTTATCTCTACGTCCCCGATCTCCCCGACGCCGACCTCATCTGGCGCACCTCCGGCGAGCAGCGGCTGTCCAACTACATGCTCTGGCAGGCCGCCTACTCCGAGTTCGTCTTCACCGACGTGCTGTGGCCCGACGTCGACCGTCGCCACCTGTGGCATGCCGTCGAGACGTACGCCTCCCGGGACCGCCGCTATGGCGGCGCCCTCCCCAACCCCGTCTGACCAGCCCCGCTGGTCGAGCCGCCGGAGCCGCTAGGCGGAGGCGTGGGGGGGGCGCACCCCCACAGGGGGCGGCCGGCCGCCTGGTT
>NZ_JBHWLY010000069.1:16207-33685 GCF_042730435.1 Nocardioides sp. NPDC059952
TGTTTAAAACCCCCCCCCCCCCCCCCCGCCTCCCCCCCCCGGGGGGCCGCCCCCCCGGCCCCCCTTGGGGGGGGCGTGACGACACAAACACAGTGAGGTCGCGCTAGACGGACTGTGTTGGTCTCGACACGCTCGCTGGCGCTCGCGGCTCGACCAGCCGAGCTAGCGGCAGTCGGTGCAGGTGCCGAAGATCTCCAGGGTGTGGGAGACGTCGGTGAAGCCGTTGTCCTCGGCCATGGTCTTGGTCCAGCGCTCGACGGCGGGGCCCTCGACCTCGACGGTGCGGCCGCACTGACGGCAGACCAGGTGATGGTGGTGGGTGTCGGAGCAGCGGCGGTAGATCGTCTCGCCGTCCTCGGAGCGCATCGCGTCGACCGCGCCGGCCTCGGCCAGCGCGGTCAGCGTGCGGTAGACGGTGGCCAGGCCGACGGTGCCGTCGAGACGGGAGTGGATCTCCTGGGCGGAGTGGAAGCCGTCGTAGGTCCGGAGTGCCTCGGCCACGGCGAGCCGCTGCTTGGTGGGGCGCAGGGAGCTCGGGGGATCAATGCTCGTCATAGTGCTCTCCCTCGGCACCGACGTGCGCCGCGTGCCGGTGCCCGTCGTGGATGTAGTCGACGTGGTCGCCGTGCTCGACCGCGACGTGGCCGCACTTCTCGCCGTGGTGGTGCGGGTGTGCCTCGTCGACCGGCTTCTCCACGGGCGCGGTCTCCGGGAACGGGGCCACGAGCGCCCGTCGGCGGCGTAGCCAGGCACCGATCGGCCAGACCAGGAAGAACCCGGCCAGGGCGACCAGCACGATGCTGGGGCCCGGCTGGACGTTGGCGCCGGTGCGGGAGAGCGCGGCCGCGAGCACCAGACCGCCGACCGATGCGACCAGACCTGCACCCATGGCACCGAGCAGCGTCATCCGGAACGACCGGGTCAGCTGCTGCACGATCGCAACGGGTACGACCATGAGGGCGGAGACGAGCAGCAGCCCGACGGTGCGCATCGCGATCACCACGCTCAGGGCAGCGAGCACGGCGACGAGGATGGAGTAGAACCGCACCGGCAGCCCGGCGACCTTGGCGTAGTCGGCGTCCTGGGAGACCGCGAACAGCTGTGGTGAGAGGCCGACGCAGATCACGATCAGCACGACCGCGAGGGCCATCGTCACGAGCAGGTCGTCGACCGAGATCGTCAGGATCGAGCCGAAGAGGAACTCCTGGAGCCGAGAGGCACCGGTGCCGGCGAGCCCGGTGACGAAGACGCCGCCGGCGAGCCCGCCGTAGAAGAGCATCGCCAGGGCGACGTCGCCTTCGGCGTGGCCGCGCTCGCGCACGATCTCGATGACCACGGCCCCGGCGATGGCCACGATCACCGCGGCCCAGGTCGGCGAGGTCTGGGTCCACAGGCCGATCGCGACGCCGGTGACGGCGACGTGACCGATGCCGTCACCCATCAGCGCCAGTCGCCGCTGCACGATGTAGGTGCCGACGGCCGGCGCCGCGATCCCGACGAGGAACGCCGCGATCAGGGCCCGCTGCATGAACGGCACCGAGAAGAGCTCGAGGAGAGTCATCAGAGCTCCTTGAGGGGGGTCGGGACGGCGGCGTTGGGCTCGGGGGTCGAGGCGTCGTCGCAGTGGACGTGCCCGGCGTCGAAGCCCTGGGCGTGGACGTCGGCGTCGGAGAGGGGCGGGCCGTCGTAGGCCTTGCGTCCGTCGCGCATGACGACGGCGCGGTCGACCAGCGGAGCCAGTGGCCCGAGCTCGTGGGCGACCAGCACGATCGTGGCGCCGGCTTCCTTGAGGCGGCTGAGAGCCCCGGCCAGCGCGTGCTGGTTGGGCAGGTCGACGCCGGCGGTGGGCTCGTCGAGGAGCAGCAGCTCGGGACGGCCGGCGAGCGCCCGCGCGATCAGCACCCGCTGGTGCTGGCCGCCGGAGAGCTGGGCGACCCCGCGGTGGGCGTACGCATCCATCCCGACCACCTCGAGCGCTGCCCGGATCGCGGCCCGGTCGGCGCTGCGCAGCGGCCGCAGCAGCTTGCGGTGGGTGAGCCGGCCGGAGGCGACGACCTCCCAGACCGATGCGGGCACGCCGCCGGTGGCGGTGCTTCGCTGGGGCACGTAGCCGACGCGGGACCAGTCGTGGAAGCCAGCCAGCGGACGGCCGAACAGCTCCAGGCGACCGGCTGAGAGCGGGTTGAGGCCGACCAGGGTGCGTACGAGCGTCGACTTGCCGGAGCCGTTGGCGCCCATCAGCGCGACGAACTCACCGCGCTTGACCGTCAGGTCCACGTCGCGCAGGACGGGGCGTCCGGACAGCGCGACATCCCCGTGCAGGAGCTGCACGGGGACATCGGAGGGAACGGTGCTGTTCCCGTTGGGATTCACTGACAACCGTTGGCCGCCTTCAGAGCGTCGAGGTTCTGGCGCATGAGGGAAAGGTAGTCCTCTCCCTCGGTGTCTGCCGAGAGGCCCTCGATCGGGTCGAGCACGGCGGTCTTCAGACCGAGGTCGTCGGCGAGGGTGTCGGCGAGCGCGGTGCTGACCAGACGCTCGGAGAAGATCGTGGTCACGCCGTGCTCCTTGGCGTGCTCGCCGATCTCGGCGAGCTGGGCCGGGTTGGGCTCGGCGTCGGGGGTCAGGCCGGCGATCGACTCGAACTCCAGGCCGTACTTGTCCAGGTAGCCGAAGGCGTCGTGGGAGACGACGACGTCCTTGATCTCGCACTGCGCCAGGCCGGCCTTGAACTCCTCGTCGACCTTCGTCAGGTCCTCGGTGAGCGACTTCGCGTTGGCCTCGTAGGTCTCGGCGTTGTCGGGGTCGGCGTCGACCAGAGCGTCGCGGACGCTCTCGGCGTACTGCGCCATCAGCAGCGGGTCGTGCCAGAAGTGCGGGTCGGTCTCGCCGTGGTCGTGCTCGTCCCCGGCCACCTCCTCGCCCTCGTGACCCTCCTCGTGGCCCTCCTCATGACCTTCCTCGGCCTTGCGGAGCTCGACGACCTTCTCGACGTCGACGACCTCACCCTTGACGTCCTGCTCGACCGCGTCGTCGACGGCGGGCTGGAAGCCGTGCTCGGTGAGGATCAGGTCGGCACTCTGCAGCGCGGCGGTCTGGTTGATGCTGAGCTCGAGGTCGTGCGGCTCAACGCCCGGCTTGGTGAGGGGAGTGACCTCGGCGAGGTCCCCCGCTACTCGCTCCGCGACGAACTCCAGCGGGTAGAACGCCGCGGCGACCTGGACCTTCCCCGAGTCTGATCCGGAGGCGGAGGAACCGGAGTCGTCGGAGAGGGCGGCACAGCCGGAGGTGAGCAGGAGCGCGCCGACAGCAAGGAGGCCGGCGGAGCGAGCAGTGGGGGTCATGAGAACCATTCTCAGACCAGTTGAGAATGGTTGTCAATTCCTTCCGGGATGCCGAACAGCAGAGGTACGCCGGTCACCCGGGGGAGGTCGATGCGGTTGCACCGCTCGGCCAGCCCCGGATCGCCGGGCCAGGAGCCGATGATCAGCCCGTCGGGCTCGTAGCCACGAGCGCGCAGCGCGGCCACGGTCAGCTCGGTGTGGTTGAGGGTGCCCAGGCCGGCCGCGGTGACGACGACGAACGAGGTGGGTGTGCCGCCGACGAGGAGCGCGTCGGCGAGGTCCAGGAGCGTGCCGCCGTCGGTGTCCAGGCGCACCAGCAGACCACCGGCACCCTCGACCAGGACGAGACCGTTGTCCCTGGTCAGCGCCGCGATCGTCGGAGCGTACGCAGCGACCGGCGGGATCTCCACCCCGGCCCGCCGGGCAGCGGTGTCGGGTGCAAGCGGCTCCTCGAGACTGGTCAGCTCGTGGACCTCGATTCCGGTCAGCCGGCGGATCTCGGCCGCGTCGCAGTCGCCGTCGGCGGTGCCGGTCTGCACCGGTTTCACGACCGCGACCTTCTCGCCGTCGGTGCGTGCCCGGGAGGCCAGCGTCGCTGTCGCGACGGTCTTGCCGACGCCGGTGTTGGTGCCGGTGACGATGACGACCCGCCCACTCATCCGACCTCACCCACGATCGTGTCGATGGCCTTGACCGCCCGGTCCCACTCCTCGTCGCTGACGCCCGCTCCGGCGGTCACCCGCAGCCGGGAGACCCCGTCGGGGACCGAGGGCGGCCGGAAGCAGCCGACGCGTACGCCCTCGGTGAGCAGGTCCGCCTGCGCTGCGACCGCTGCCTCGGGCGACGGCATCGGCACCGACAGCACCGCGCCGGCGGGGGCCGGGATGCCCAGGGTCCGGGCCAGCCCGGTGACGCGAGCGCGGATGGTGTCGGCGAGGTCCGGGCGTGCACGCGAAATCCGCGCAGCGGTCAGCGCTGCGGCGGCAGAGGCCGGAGCCAGGCCGGTGTCGAAGATGAACGGTCGGGCGGTGTTGACCAGGTGGTCCAGGACCGCTCGCGGCCCCAGCACCGCACCGCCCTGGCTGCCCAGGCTCTTGGACAGCGTCGCGGTGACGAGCACGTCGGGCCGCCCGGCGAGTCCGCGCCGGTGGACGAGCCCCGGCCCGTGCACCCCGACGCCATGAGCCTCGTCGACGACGAGCAGCGCGCCGTACGCCGCGCACACCTCGGCCAGCTCGATGAGCGGTGCCTCGTCGCCGAGCACGGAGTAGACCGACTCGGCGAGCACGAGGCTGCGTACGCCCGGCCGGGCGGCCAGCGCTGCGTGCACCGCGGCCACGTTGTTGTGCGGGACGACCGTCAGCTGGGCCCGGGAGAGCCTGACGGCATCGATCAGCGAGGCGTGGATGTGCGCGTCGGAGACGATGTGGGCGGTCCGGTCGGCCAGCGCGGTGACCACCGAGAGGTTGGCGTGGTAGCCGGTCGAGAAGGTCAGCGCGCCCGGCTGTCCCAGCCAGTCGGCGAGCTCGTCCTCCAGCTCGCCGTGCAGCGTCAAGGTGCCCGTGACCAGCCTCGACGCACCCGCGCCGCCACCCCAGAGCATGGCCGCGTCGGCCGCGGCGCGGCGTACGTCCGGATGCCCCGACAACCCCAGGTAGTCGTTGCCGGCCAGGTCGATGGTGGCGTCCCCGGCACTGCGTGGCCGCAGCCGACGGGTCAGTCCGGCCTCCTCGCGCGCCGTGGCCGCGTCGGCCAGCCAGGTCTCCCAGCTCATCAGGCCACCTCCGCGGCCGCGCCGACGGCGCGGCAGATCCGGGCGAGGTCGTCCTCGTCGGTGACGTAGGGCGGCATCGTGTAGATCAGGTCGCGGAACGGCCGGATCCAGACGCCTTCGCGCAGTGCGGCATCGGTGGCCTTGGCGACATCGACGGGGTGGTCGAGCTGGACCACGCCGATCGCGCCCAGGACGCGGACGTCACCGACGTTCGGCAGCCCGGAGAGGGGGGAGAGGCCCGCCGCGAGTGCGTCGGAGACCCGGGCCACGTCCTGCTCCCAGCCGCGAGCGGCCAGCAGGTCGAGCGAGGCCAGGGCGACCGCGCAGGCGAGCGGGTTGCCCATGAAGGTGGGCCCGTGCATGAGCACGCCCGACTCGCTCCGGGAGATCGCGTGCGCGACCTCGGAGGTGGTCAGCACGGCGGCCAAGGTCATGTAGCCGCCGGTCAGCGCCTTGCCGATGCAGAGGATGTCCGGTGTGACCTGCGAGGACACGAACAGCGAGCCGGTGCGGCCGAGGCCGGTGGCGATCTCGTCGAAGATCAGCACCAGCCCGTGCTCGTCGGCGATCTCGCGGAGCACGACCAGGCAGCGGTCGTCGTAGACCCACATCCCGCCCGCGCCCTGGAGCCGCGGCTCGAGGATGATCCCGGCCAGTTCGTGCGCATGGGCCTCCGCAACCCGGCGTACGCCTGAAGCCCACGCCTCCACGTCACCACCCGGTGCGGGCGGACGCTCGGCGAAGACCTGCGGCGCGAGCATCTCGGTGAACATCGAGTGCATCCCGCCGACCGGGTCGCACGTGCTCATGCAGCCGAACGTGTCGCCGTGGTAGCCGCCGCGCACGGTGAGCAGTTTGGTCCGCTCCGGCCGCCCGCGGCCGCGCTGGCTCTGCAGCGCCATCTTGATCGCCACCTCGACGCTCACCGACCCGGAGTCGGCGAGAAAGACGTGCTGCAGCGGCTCGGGTGTGATCGAGACGAGCCGCTCGGCGAGGTCGATCGCCGGCGCGTGGGTCAGGCCGCCGAACATGACGTGCGCCATCCGGCCGGCCTGCTCGGCGAGCGCGGCGTCCAGCTCGGGCACCCGGTAGCCGTGGACCGCCGACCACCACGACGACATCGCGTCGACGACCTCGAGGCGCTCACCGCCGTCGTCGAGGTGGAGACGTACGCCCTCGGCGCCGGTGACGAGCCGTACCGGCGCCGGGTCGGTCATCGAGGTGTAGGGGTGCCAGAGGTGCTCGCGGTCGAAGGCGAGCAGATCGGCGCCTCGGTCAACGCCCGGTTCAACGCCCGGTTCAACGCCCGGTTCAACGCCCGGATCAAGCATTCGCAGCGACATCGGTCCCCGCCCCGCGGCGCCGGATGACCGGGCCGTCCTGCTCGTCGTGGCTGCCGCACGCTCCGCCGGAGGCAGAGCCGCAGCCGTCGCCACAGCTGCTTCCGCAGCCACCGCTCGAGACGCGACCCGCCGCCTTGGTGCGGTGCTCCTCGATGAGGTCGCCGAACCCGCTCTCGTCCATGCCGAGGATGATGAACCCGTTGTCGCGCAGCATCTCCAGGTCGGCCAGCGCGTCCTGCCCCTCTGAGGTCAGGTAGTCGCCGAGGAAGATCGAGTTGGCGACCTGCAGCGCGGTGGCCTGCAGCGAGCGTAGGTGCATCTCGCGCCCGCCCGCGATCCGGATCTCCTTGTCCGGGCAGACGAACCGTGCCATCGCCAGGATCTTCACGCATCGGGTGGGGGAGAGCTCCCAGGTGTTCTCGTACGGCGTCCCGTCGAACGGCATCAGGAAGTTCACCGGGATCGAGTCGGCGTCGAGCTCCTTCAGGGCGAAGAGCGCCTCGACGAGCTGCTCGTCGCTCTCGCCCAGGCCCGCGATGAGGCCGGAGCACGGCGAGAGGCCGGCGTCCTTGGCCTTGCCGATCGTGTCGACGCGGTCCTCGTAGGTGTGGGTCTGGACGATGTTGTCGTGGTTGGACTCGGCGGTGTTGATGTTGTGGTTGTACGCATCCACCCCGGCGGCCTTGAGCCGCTCGGCCTGGCCACCCTTGAGCAGCCCGAGACAGGCGCAGACCTCGACGCCCTCGTGCGCGTCCTTCAGCGCGGAGGTCATCTCGACGACCTTGTCGATGTCGCGATCGGAGGGGCCGCGGCCCGAGGAGACCATGCAGACGCGGGTGGCGCCACCGCGCAGCCCGGCGCCTGCCTGCTCGAGGGTCTCGTCCTTGGAGAGCCAGGAGTACTTCAGCACCGGGGCCTGAGAACCGAGCGCCTGGCTGCAGTAGTTGCAGTTCTCCGGGCACAGCCCCGACTTCAGGTTGACCAGGTAGTTCACCTTGACGGTGTTGCCGAAGTGCTCGCGCCGCAGTCGCCCTGCCGCCGCGACGACGCTCATCAGCTCCGCGTCGGGCGTACGCAGCACGGCCACTGCGTCGTCGGCTGTCGCGGCCCCGCCGGACAGGATCCGGTCGGCAAGCTGGTCGAAGGCTGTCGTCATGTGGTGCGCTCCTCGGCGATGGCAGAACTGAACGACGTTCAGGTGAACGGTGTTCAGGTTAGGTTCTGTCGGGCCGTACCGCAACGCCGCGGTCCATCCGAGCGGCACTAGGATCGGCTCGTGCGCATCGAGACGATCCCTGGACTGGTCCTGATCGAGCACGAGATCGAGGTGCCGCTCGACCATCGCGGCGGCGGGCCGGAGACGCTGACCGTCTTCGCCCGCGAGGTGCGCCGCCCGGGCGATCGCGACGACCGCGACGCACTGCTCTTCCTCCAGGGCGGTCCGGGCGGGGAGAGCCCGCGCCCGATCGACCTTCCGATGGTGCCGGGCTGGCTCGAGCGGGCGCTCCGGGACTATCGGGTGATCCTCCTCGACCAGCGCGGGACCGGGCGGTCGACGCCGCTCACCGCGATGACCGGGAGGAGCCCGCAGGAGCAGGCCGACTACCTGGCCCACTTCCGTGCCGACTCGATCGTCGAGGACGCCGAGCTCCTCCGCGCATCCCTGGGCATCGAGCGCTGGTCGCTCCTGGGTCAGTCCTTCGGCGGCTTCTGCTCGCTGCGCTACCTCTCGACCCACCTCGAGTCGCTGCGCGAGGTGCTCTTCACCGGGGGAGTGCCGCCGGTGGGCCTGCCGGTCGACGAGATCTACGCCGCGACCTTCGCCCGCACGATCGACCTGACCGAGCGCCACTACGCCCGCTTCCCCGGTGACCGGGACCGGATGCGCGCGCTGGTCGAGCGCTGCGACGCGGGCGAGATCCGGCTCCCGCACGGCGGTCCGCTCTCCGCCCGCCAGGCGCGTGCGATCGGCAGCCAGCTCGGGATGACCGGCGGTTCCGAGCGGATCCACTACCTCCTCGAGCGCGACCCGGCCGGCCTCGGCTTCGGTCACGAGGTCGCCTCGCTGCTGCCCTTCAGCGGGCACTCGCCGCTCTACGTACTCGTCCACGAGGCCTGCTACGCCGATGCTCAGGCGACCCGCTGGGCCTCCGCGCGCGTCCAGCCCGCGGCGTACGAGGACCCGACCCTCTTCACCGCCGAGCACCTCTTCCCGTGGCACCTGAGCGAGGACCCGCTGCTGGCTCCCTTCGCCGAGACGGCGGACCTGCTGGCCGAGCGCGAGTGGCCGAGCCTCTACGACCCGTCGGTGCTGGCGTCGGTCGACGTCCCGTGCGCCGCGGCGGTCTACTACGACGACCCCTACGTCCTGCGCGAGCACTCCCTCGCCACCGCCGAGCTGGTCCCCACCCTGCGCCCGTGGATCACCAACGCCCACCTCCACAACGGCGTCCAGGTCGCACCCGACGAGGTCCTGGACCGCCTCATCGCGATGGTCCGCGGACGCGTCTGAGGGTTGACCAACGCTCTGTTCGTCAACGAAGGGCCAACATCCGCGGCAGCGCGCCGCGGTGCCGGGCATCATGACCGCATGAGCCTGCCTGTGACCGCCGTTCGCACCGCATCCTTCGTGGTCACCATGGTGCTGGTCGGGCTGGCCTATCCCGTGCTTACCGGACTGGCCTACGCCGGACTCCTGGTTGCCTCGGCGACCGGCGACCAAGGCATCGGCGGACCGCTCGCAGGGCCGGTGCTCGTGCTTCTCGGCGCTGCCGTCGGGGCGCTCTGCGTGGCCATCGCCGCGCCCGCGGCGCTCGCGGCACGCGTCGTGGGAGGCCTCAAGGGGGTGCTGGCCGGCTCCGCGACCCTCGTGTTCCTCACCGCCGGAGCGACCTGGTCGGCCTGGCTGCTCTTCGGCCTGTCCGGGAGCCCTGCGGTGACCGCCGCGGTCCTGGTCGTCGCCGCAGCCCCCGCGGCGCTCGTGCTCGCGCTCTCCGACGCCGTCGCCGGGTTCGTCACCGGCCTGCGCCTTCGGCCGCGGCCCCTTGCCGCCGAAGCCTGAGCGGACCTGCGAGACTCTGGTTCCTGTGAGCATCGAGGTAGTGGCGTACGACCCGTCGTGGCAGGACCGGTTCGAGAAGGTGGCCGCAGCCTTGCGCGGCGCACTGGCTGACGGCCCGGCGGCGAGCGTCGAGCACGTCGGCTCGACCTCGGTCCCCGGCCTCGCCGCGAAGCCCATCCTCGACATCGACGTGATCGTCGCGCCGGAGGACGTACCGGCCGCCGTCGCCGCACTCGAGCGCCTCGGCTACGCCCACCGGGGCGACCTCGGCGTAGCCGGTCGCGAGGCCTTCCTCGCTCCCGACGAGGATCCGCGACGCCACGTCTACGTCTGCGCCGCGGGGACTCTCAACGTACGCAACCACCTCGCCGTCCGCGACGTCCTGCGCCGCCGCGACGACCTTCGCGACGAGTACGCAGCGGTGAAGCTGGCGCTGGCCGCCGACCCGGCGATGGACATCGACACCTATATCGCCCGCAAGTCCGACGTCCTGCAGAAGGTCCTCGCCGCCTCCGACCTGACCGACGCCGAGCGCCGCCAGATCCTCTCCCTCAACGACCCGAGCCGCTGATGCTGCCGATCCACGTCGGCGTCGTGATGGACGGCAACCGCCGCTGGGCGAAGAAGGCCGGCTTCGCGAACCCTGGCGCCGGCCACGACGTCGGCGCCGACCACGTCGAGGACCTGCTGGGCTGGTGCACCCGTCGGGGGATCGACCACCTCACCTCCTACGTCCTCTCCGCCGACAACATCCGGAAGCGTCCGAAGTCCCAGGTCGACCACCTGTTCGGCATCCTGGCCGACAAGCTCCCGCAGACCGTCGTACGCAGCGACCGCTGGGCCCTCCACGTCTCCGGCGACCTCTCCCTGCTGCCCGCGGACGCGGCCGATGCGCTGCGTGCGGCCGAGAAGGAGACCGCCGATCGCCCCGCCCATCTGACGATGGCGATCGGCTACGACCCGCACGGCGACATCGTCGAAGGCATCCGCCGCGCGATCGCCTCGGGCGTCACGGAGATCGACGAACAGACCATCACCGCCGCGCTGCCCGGCGGCCCGGTCAAAGACATCGACCTCGTCATCCGCACCAGCGGCGAGCAGCGCCTCTCCGGCTTCTTCCCCTGGCAGACCTCGAACGCCGAGATCGTCGTCAGCGAGAAGCTCTGGCCCGACTTCACCGAGCACGACTTCGCCGAGGCGCTGGAGCTCTACGCCGAACGCCGGTCGCCCGCCTCCTGACGCTCCACTTCCGCGCATGTGCACGGAAGTGACGCCGCGGAACGGCGCCCTGGGCGTCAGAACCCTGCACATCCAATGTTTTGGCGGGTGCCACAGCAATAGAGTGGCGTTCGTGCTGCGCGCGATCGTCTTCGACCTCGATGACACGCTGGTCGACCAGGCCGGAGCGGCGCGGACGGCGGTGGTCGGGTGGGCGGCGGAGCACGGGATCAGCGGGGTCGACGTCGCCGATCGGTGGGCCGCCGTCTCGGACGCGCACTACCGCAGGTACCAGAGCCGGGAGATCGGGTTCCAGGAGCAGCGGCGGGCTCGGACCCGCGAGTTCCTCGGGGTCGAGGTCTCCGATGCGGAGGCGGATGCACTGTTCGCCGGCTATCTGACGAGGTACGAGGCGCAGTGGGTCGCCTTCGACGACGCCGTCCCAGCGCTCAGCCGGGTGCGCGAGGCCGGTCTCCGCACCGTCGTCCTGACCAACGGCGACGACGCCCACCAGCGCCTCAAGCTCGACCTGACCGGTCTCGCCGCGGAGGTCGACCTGCTCGTCTCGACCTCGACCCTGCCCGCGAGCAAGCCCGATCCGCGGGCCTACCTGCTCACCTGCGAGCGAGCCGGCATCGCCCCTGTGGAGGCGCTGATGGTCGGCAACAGCCTGGCCCACGACGCACTCGGCCCCATCGAGGCCGGTCTCGATGCCGTCCTCCTGGACCGCCATGACGCTCACCTCGATGCGCCTGTGCCCCGGATCGGCTCGCTCCACGACCTGAGCTGGTGACGGCGCTGGACTCAGAGGCGAAGGGCGTGTGCAGCCATCCGGTAGGCGACGGCAGCGGCCTCGGGGTCGTGGAGCGAGGTGTCGGCCAGAGCCACCTCGGCGTGTGCGCGGACGCTGGCGGCCGGGTCGCCGGCGATCAGGTCGGCGCACAGGCCGGCGACCACGCTGTCTGAGTCGTGGTCGTCGAGCTCGTCGAGGACGTTTCCGAGGTCGAGCAGCATCGCCGCCTCCTCGAAGATCTCGCGCAGGGTCTCCACGTCGACCTCGACACCGGGTCGCGCGGCCGCGACCGCGGCCAGCTCGAGGATCGGGGTGAGCCGGGGATCGAGGTCAGGCATCGCCATGGTGCCCAGCATGGGCCTCCGAGCTCCGGCGGGGCAACGGGGTTAGCCGACCTCGTCGAGGTCGAGACCCATGGGGGACTGATGGGGGATCTCGCCGGAGGTGACGACCGCCTTGGTGAGGGGCCGCAGCAACGTGATGAGGTCGTCGACCTCGCCCGGCTCCAGGGTCGCGTACGCCGTGGCCGCAAGCGCGTCGGTCGTCGACTCGATCGTGGTCTTGGTCTCGCGGCCGAGGTCGGTGAGGGACTGACCGTCGTCGGTGACGAGTCCGCGGGAGCGCAGGCCCGAGACGAGAGAGGCCCACTCGGCCTCGTGGATGTTGCGGGAGGTGGCGTAGACCGACGGGGAGGTGCCGTTGGCCAGCGCATGGAAGACATGGGACTCGCGGCCGCCGATGCCGGCGGTCAGCAGGGTGGCGACGTGACCGTCGCCGCGGTGCTCGCGCAGCAGGGTGGCGGCGTGCCAGAGGAGGTCGACGGGATCCGTCGGCACGGGGAGCGAGCGGAGTGCGGCGTACAGAGTACGGCCCTCCATGGGTGCGCCGAGCGCGGCTCGCGAGGCGAGCGATGCGGCCCGAGCCAGGTCGTCGGAGGAGGCGAGCGGGCCGAGGTGGCGGTGGAGTGCCGCGACGGCACCTGAGCGCCGGGCCTCGTGCGCGGCCTCGGGCGGTGCGTACGTCCAGGCGTCGGGAAGCGCCCGGGAGACGTGGGAGAAGGCGAAGTTGTAGAACACCGCGTGGACGACCTCGGCTGGGACGGCGCCCAGCGGAGCCGACCGGGCGGCGAAGTAACCCATCCAGTAGCCGCGGTAGCCGGCCTCCTTGAGCAGGGCGATCGGCTCGGGTGAGAAGTAGCCCACCGCATGGATCGGCTCGAGCAGCTTCCACAGGCGACGCGCGTTCGGGTCCATGCTCAGCGACGCTATCGGCACAGGAGCGAATTGGCCCTGCGGGCGGCGTACATAACAAGATGACACCGTGGATAGGATTTCCCTGTCCTGTGGACTTCCCCCTCAACACCGGGCCCGGCAGCCGGCCGGGCTCACCTCGAGCAGAGAGCATTCATCGTGGCAAAGCCGCCAGCATCCACCCTTGACCTCGTCGTCTCCCTCGCCAAGCGGCGCGGGTTCGTCTTCCCCAGCGGCGAGATCTACGGCGGCACCCGGAGTGCCTGGGACTACGGCCCCCTCGGCGTCGAGCTCAAGGAGAACATCAAGCGCCAGTGGTGGAAGGCGATGGTCCAGCAGCGCGACGACGTCGTCGGCCTCGACTCGAGCATCATCCTGCCGCGCCAGACCTGGGTGGCGAGCGGCCACGTGGAGACGTTCAACGACCCGCTGGTCGAGTGCCAGTCGTGCCACAAGCGCTACCGCTTCGACCACCTCCAGGAGGAGTACGCGGAGAAGAAGGGCATCGAGGACCCCGACACCGTCGTCATCAACGAGGTCGTCGCCTGCCCCAACTGCGGCACCCGTGGCGCCTGGACCGAGCCGCGCGAGTTCTCCGGCATGCTCAAGACCCACCTCGGTGTCCTCGAGGACGAGTCGGGCCTGCACTACCTGCGCCCCGAGACCGCGCAGGGCATCTTCGTCAACTTCGCCAACGTCGTCACGAGCACCCGCCAGAAGCCCCCGTTCGGCATCGCGCAGACCGGCAAGAGCTTCCGCAACGAGATCACGCCGGGCAACTTCATCTTCCGCACCCGTGAGTTCGAGCAGATGGAGATGGAGTTCTTCGTCAAGCCGGGTGAGGACGAGGAGTGGCACCAGTACTGGATCGACGAGCGCACCCGGTGGTACACCGACCTCGGCATCAACCCCGACAACCTGCGCCACTACGAGCACGCCCAGGAGAAGCTGAGCCACTACTCCAAGCGCACCGTCGACATCGAGTACCGGTTCAACTTCCCCGGCAGCGAGTGGGGTGAGCTCGAGGGCGTCGCGAACCGCACCGACTTCGACCTCGGCACCCACATGAAGCACTCGGGCCAGGACCTGCAGTACTTCGACCAGGCCAACAACGAGCGCTACCTGCCCTACGTCATCGAGCCCGCGGCCGGTCTGACCCGCGCGCTGATGACCTTCCTTGTCGACGGCTACGCCGAGGAGGAGGCCCCCAACGCCAAGGGTGGCGTCGACAAGCGGGTCGTGCTCCGCCTCGACCACCGGATCGCGCCGGTCAAGATCGCGGTGCTCCCGCTGTCCCGCAACGAAGCGCTGAGCCCGAAGGCGAAGGCGCTCTCGGCCGAGCTGCGCGCCAACTGGGCCGTCGACTTCGACGACTCCCAGTCGATCGGCAAGCGCTACCGCCGCCAGGACGAGATCGGTACGCCGTACTGCGTCACCGTCGACTTCGACACCCTCGAGGACAACGCGGTCACCATCCGCGAGCGCGACACCATGAAGCAGGAGCGCATCCCGCTCGAGGGCGTGAGCCGCTACTTCGCCGAGCGTCTGATCGGCGCCTGAGGCAGTAGGTCAACGCCGGGCCGTTACCACCTCGTAAACCTTGCAGGGGGCGTCCTGCCGCACGATCTCGAGAAGCGTGCGGCAGGATATCCCCATGCAACGAGCGGGGTCCGTACTCGCCGCATCCGTTACGGGTGCGGTCATGGTCATGTCAGTGATGGGGTGCAGCGGCACGGCGCCGAGGACGAACGCGCCCAAGCCGTCCGAGAGCGCATCCGCCTCGCCCTCCGCCTCGCCGTCCGCGTCGGCCTCCCCGTCCGCCGGGGCGCTCACCGAGCCCGGTGCCGACCGCAAGCTGGGTGAGACCGCGACCGTCGAGTGGGCGCCCAAGGAGGGTGTCGACGGCAAGCTCTCGATCACCGTCGACAAGCTCGAGTCGACCTCCTACAAGCAGACCTTCTCCGGTTGGAAGCTCGATGAGGCGACGCTGTCACGCGCTCCCTACTTCGTACGCGCCACCATCAAGAACGACGGCAAGACCGACCTCGGTGGCTACGACGCACCGTTGTGGGGTCTCGACGGCGAGGGCAACCTGGTCGAGGCGGCCGCGTTCAAGGAGCCGTTCAAGCCCTGCGACGGCAAGACGTTCCCCAAGCCGTTCGCGCCCGGCACGAGCGTCAAGACCTGCCTGGTCATGCTCGTCCCCGACCAGGGCAAGCTCGTCGGCGTGAGCTTCCGGCCCTACGAGGAGTTCGACCCGATCACCTGGGAGAGCGACCCGACGCCCTACGTAGCCCCCAAGGCCTCGGGCTCTCCCTCTGCCTCGCCGACCTCCTAGAATTTCGTACGCTTCGGGGTTGGCCGGACAATGGAAGGCATGTCCCTTCCCGGCCCCCTCAAGCTCGGCAGCCTGACCGTCGACACCCCTGTGGTGCTCGCGCCGATGGCCGGCGTCACCAACGCCGCCTTCCGGCGCCTGTGCGCCGAGCAGGGTGCGGGTCTCTACGTCTGCGAGATGATCACCTCGCGCGGCCTGGTGGAGGGTGACCAGCACACCAAGGACATGCTCGTCTTCGACGAGGCCGAGACCGTACGCAGCGTGCAGCTCTACGGCACCGACCCGGTCTATGTCGGCAAGGCGACCGAGATCCTCTGCGCCGACTACGGCGTGGCGCACGTCGACCTCAACTTCGGCTGCCCGGTGCCCAAGGTGACCCGCAAGGGCGGCGGGGGAGCGCTGCCCTACAAGCGCGGCCTGCTCGGCGAGATCCTGGAGCATGCCGTGCGCGCGGCAGAGCCTTATGACGTACCGGTGACGATGAAGACCCGCAAGGGCATCGACGAGGCCCACCTGACCTACATGGATGCCGGCCGGATCGCCCAGGAGAGCGGCGCCGCAGCGATCGCGCTGCACGGGCGTACTGTCGCGCAGGCCTACTCCGGCACCGCCGACTGGGACGCCATCGCCGAGCTCAAGGCCTCGGTCGACATCCCGGTGCTCGGCAACGGCGACATCTGGGAGGCGGCCGACGCGATCCGGATGGTCGAGGAGACCGGCGTCGACGGCGTCGTCATCGGCCGCGGCTGCCTGGGCCGCCCCTGGCTCTTCCGGGACCTGGTGGCCGCTTTTGCCGGTGAGACGGTCAACGTCCTGCCGAATCTGGGCGAAGTGACCGACATCATGCGGCGCCACGCTGAGCTGCTCTGCGAGCACATGGGCGAGGAGCGCGGCTGCAAGGAGATCCGCAAGCACATCGCGTGGTACCTCAAGGGCTTCGGTGCCGGTGGTGAGCTGCGCCGGACCCTCGGCCTGGTGAACAGCCTTCAGGACCTCGACGAGATGCTCGCCAAGCTCGACCGGAACGAGCCTTTCCCCTCGTCACAGCTGGGTGCCCCGCGTGGGCGCCAGGGTGCGCCGCGGGACAAGGTGGTCCTTCCGGAGGGGTGGCTCGACGACGCCGACGGGCGTGGCTGCGGGTTCGCGGAGAACGTGTCGGAGACCTCCGGCGGCTGAGGCTCCGGGGCTCGCTCGGACGGGTCTCGAGGGGCATTTCGAGCCCTCGGAATCAGTCGCTCGACAGGTACAAAACTACGCAAAAACTCGGTAAGGGAATTGGAATACCCCCTGTCGTGTGTGCTGTACTCATTGCCGTGCCGAGCCCCCACCAGCACAACCCTCGACGGGTTTCATCCGTTGAAACCGTGGGAAAACTCGGGCACAGACCATGTAGTCGAGCAAAGGATTGCGTGTGGCCGGCAGCCACAGAGGCGACACTCGGGCCGTCCGTAAGACCAAATCAATAGTTGCCAGCGCAGGGGTCGCGGTTCTCGCGACAGGCGTCGCAGTCGGCGCCGGAGCCGCATTCGCGGAGCCCACCACCCTGATCGCCAAGAACGCAGGCGCTTCCCTCTCCTCGACCAAGGCCAACGTGCCGAGCACCCGTGACGACGCGCGCGTCGCCGGGGACCGTCGCGAGACCGTCGTCAGCCGTGACGGAGGCGATCGCGATTCGGTCTCCTCGGTCGAGACGCTGACCAAGGGTCCCGAGCAGGTCGAGACCGGCACCGCCAAGGCGGTCAAGCGCTGGACCGAAGAGACGCTGAACCTCTGGTCCGCCTACGGCAAGCACGCAGCCCAGGACGGTGAGATCGAGGCCGGCGAGCTGGTCTACGCGACCGGTCGCACCGAGTCCGGCCGCGACGAGATCATCGTCGACGGCGAGGTCGCCTGGGTGACCAGCGGCCACCTCAGCGACGAGAAGCCCGAGACCACCGGCGTCGCGGCGGGTGTCAGCGGCGCGGCCTGTGGCGACTCCTCGGTCGAGAGCGGCCTGGTCGCCGACGCGGTCACCGTCTACCGCGCTGTCTGCAATGCCTTCCCGGAGGTCGCCTCGATGACCGTCGGTGGCTGGGACGCCCACGGTGAGCACACCTCGGGCAAGGCGCTCGACTTCATGACCGGCGACAAGGCGCTCGGCGACTCGATCGCCGCCTACCTGCAGCAGCACGCAGCCGAGCTCAACCTCTACGACATCATCTGGTACCAGCGGATCTGGACGCCGGTACGTGCCTCGGAGGGCTGGCGCTCCATGGAGGACCGCGGGTCCGCCACCGCCAACCACTACGACCACGTGCACGTCTCCACGAACTGACGCGACTGGCCTCGAAGACAGGTCGGCCCGGGCTCTCGAAGCC
>NZ_JBHWLY010000070.1:0-33678 GCF_042730435.1 Nocardioides sp. NPDC059952
GGCGTACGGCTCGGGTCGACCAGTTTTGTGACGCAGATCCTCAGAAGGTGTGCTCGGGTCCGGGGAAGGTCGAGCCCTTGACGTCGGAGATGTAGGCCTCGGCGCCCTCGGACAGGACCGACTTCACGTCGGCGTACTGCTTCACGAAGCGGGCCATCTTGCCGCCGCGCATGCCGAAGGCGTCCTGCCAGACGAGCACCTGGCCGTCGCAGTCGGGGCCGGCGCCGATCCCGATGGTGGGGATCTCCAGCTCCTTGGTGATCTGCGCGGCGACGTCGCCGGGGACCATCTCCATGACCACCGCGAACGCGCCGGCCTCCTGGACGGCCTTGGCGTCGTCGATGATCCGGTCGGAGTTGTCGCCGCGGCCCTGGACGCGGTAGCCGCCGAGCACGTGCTCGGACTGCGGGGTGAAGCCGATGTGGGCGATGACGGGGATGCCGCCCTCGGTCAGCTTCTTGATCACGGGCGCCATCTCGGCGCCACCCTCGAGCTTCACGCAGTGGGCGCCGGCCTCCTTCATGAACCGCACCGCGGTCAGGTAGCCCTGCTCGGGCGAGGCCTGGTAGGAGCCGAAGGGCAGGTCGCCGACGACCATCGCCCGCTTCACGCTGCGCGAGACCGCGCGGGTCAGCGGCAGCAGCTCGTCCACGGTCACCGGAAGCGACGTCTCGTTGCCCAGGACGTTGTTGGAGGCCGAGTCACCGACGAGCAGCAGGTCGACCCCGGCCTCGTCGAAGATCTGGGCGGAGTACATGTCGTAGGAGGTCAGCATCGTGATCTTGTCGCCACGCTGCTTCATCTCGCGAAGATGATGCGTGCGCACCTTGCGTACGGGCTTGGCCGGCGCGTTTCCGGCAGCACCGGTGCCGTACGGGGCGGTCTCCTCGGCAGAGGGGTTCGTGCTCATCATCGAGCCTTTCTGGTGTCATCTCGCAGCTCCCTGATGGAGTCCACGGACTACCTCCAGCGTAGGCCGAGAAGGTGACGTACGCGCTGTGGTGGTGATCACATCCGGTCGAACGGAGCGGCATAGCGGAACGGACCCCGAAGACCCGGTTCGTACGCCGTCAGCGGCCGTGCCTGGAAGTAGTCGCCCCACGCCGGGTCCGGAGAGTCGATCCCGAGCGAGGAGGCGGGGACGAAGCCGAAGCGGCCGTAGTAGGCGGGGGAGCCGAGGAGGACGACGACCGGCTCGCCCAAGGCGTCGGCGGCCCCGAGGACGGCGTGCATCAGCGCCGAGCCGACGCCGTCGCGCTGGCGGGCCGGGGAGACGCTGACCGGGCCGAGCCCGAGCGCGGGCCGACCGGCGAGCGCCCCGCGGGTGGCCACGACGTGGCCGACGATCTGGCCGTCGGCCTCGGCGACCAGCGAGAGCTCCGGGACCCAGCCCGGATCCTCGCGCAGCCACCCCACCAGCGTCGCCTCCCCGGGCGCCCCGTCGGGCTCGATCGGCGGCGCGGAATGCTCCGCACCGGAGAAGGCCGCGGTGGTGACCGCGCGGATGTCGGCAACGTCCTGGAGACGTTCACGTCGGATCAGCACATGTCCACGCTAAACGGAGCGACAGCCCCGGCGCTCCTGGTTATCGTCGCGTCCATGCGGGTGCGAGTGGCGACGACCGACGACCTCGACGCGGTGATCCACGTCGGCGTGACGACCTGGCGGGCGACGTACCCGCCGATCACCGGCGAGGCGTACGTCGAGGAGGGCATCGCCAAGTGGTGGACCCCGGACACGGTGCACCCCGGGATCAGGGCCGGCACCGTGCTCGTCGCCGAGGTCGAGGACCGGGTCGTCGCGATGGCCTCCTACTCGGTCTTCGAGGACCACCTGATGCTCTGGAAGCTGTACGTCCTGCCCGACTCCCAGGGTTCCGGCGCCGGCAGCGCGCTGCTGAGCGAGGTGATCGCCCGCGCCGGCGACCTGCCCGTGCGACTCACCCACCTCGTCGGCAACGACCGCGCCCACGCCGTCTACGAGCGGCTCGGCTTCGTGGAGTCCGCCACGGTTCCCAGCCCCATCGACGACGGTCCGGAGGAGATCGTGATGGAGCGCTCGGCAGGCTGACCCGAGGCGACTTTCGAAGATTGCCCGCGAAAGTCGTTCAGGAACGGTTGAAAGTCGACGGCCGTCGACACTAGCATCCGGCGTGACGCGCATCACATTCCATTCGGCGTCTCGACGTTCGGAGTCTCGATGTCTCACCTCCTTCCCTCACGCCGCACCAAGACCCGGCTCGCAGTCGGGTCGGCTGTCCTCGGGATCACCGCTCTCTGCATGAGCGGTCCGATCGGAGCCGCTTCCGCGTCTCCTGCCGGGACACCCTCGACGGCCGCGACCTGTCCGGCGCCCGATGCCCGCTCGAGCGTCGTCTTCCTCGATCTCGACAGTGGCGTCGCCAATAGCACCCTGCGCTCCGGCTGCACCATCAACGACGTCATCGACGACGAGCGGACATGGCCGACTCACGGGGCCTTCGTGACGCACGTCCGCGGCGTCACCGCCGATCTGGTCGCCGCCGGTGAGGTGACGCGGGCCGAAGCCAGCCGGCTGCGGTCCGCCGCGGCCCGCTCGCAGGTAGGGAAGGTCGAGGGTTACGACTGGCTCTTCGACGGCTCGACCGACTCCTTCGACGACTGGGCGTACGCCGGAGACGGTGGTTTCGACCTGGTCTCCGACGGCACCATCCGCAGCCGAGCCGGCGCGGGTGGCGGGTTCGGAACCCTGTGGTACCCGGACCGGGAGTACGGCGACTTCTCGTTCCGACTGCAGTTCCGCGACGACGCACCCGGTGCGGCCCGAGGAAACAGCGGCGTCCAGGTGCGCTTCCCCGAGCTGTGGGGCCCTGTCGAGGGGTGCCCCACCACGTTCAACGGCGGCGAGACCGGCAACCTCTCCTGGATCGCGGTCAACTGTGGCCACGAGATCCAGGTCAACGACTCGCCGGAGAGCGGCGGCAACGACCCCCGCAAGACGGGGTCGATCTACGGCTTCGCCGACCTCACCCTGGCCGAGGCGCGACCGACCCCGAAGGGCACCTGGAACGACCTCGAGATCCGCGTCGTCGGGCAGCAGTACACCGTGATCCGCAACGGTGTCGTGATCAACGAGTTCGAGAACCTGCCCGGGCTGCCGTTCCCCGGTCGTCCGAACGACCCCGATTCCAGCAGCCGGGGGCTGACCGGTCACGTCGGCGTCCAGGCGCACGGCAGCACCCCGGACGTGGTGTCCTACCGGAACATCCGCATCCGCGACCTGTCCTGAGGTCGTACGGTCGGCGACGGGCATCGGGTGGCCGGACGGGCCATCGCGCCTAGACTCCGGGTGTGGACTTCTACTCCGCCTACTCCCATGGCTTCGCACGGGTCGCGGCGTGCACCATCCCGATCTCCGTCGCCGACCCTGCCGCCAACGCGCGCGAGGTGATCGCGCAGGCCCGCGAGTGCAGCGACGAGGGAGTGGCGGTCGCGGTCTTCCCCGAGCTGTGCCTCTCGGGCTACTCGATCGACGACCTCGTCCTGCAGCGGACCCTCCTCGACGCCGTGCACGCTGCGATCAGCGCGATCGTGGTGGCCTCCGAGGAGCTGCTCTCGGTGATCGTCGTCGGCGCCCCGCTGCGCCACGGCGACCGGGTGCTCAACACGGCGGTCGTGATCCACGGCGGCGAGGTGCTCGGCGTGGTGCCCAAGACCTACCTGCCGACCTACCGCGAGTTCTACGAGAAGCGGTGGTACGGCACGGGCGCGGGCGCCGACGGCACCATCATGCTCGGCGGCGAGGAGGTTCCGCTCAGCAACGAGCTGCTCTTCCGCTGCACCGACGTCAAGGATCTCGTCTTCCACGTCGAGGTCTGCGAGGACATGTGGGTCCCGGTGCCGCCGAGCGCCAAGGCCGCGCTGGCCGGCGCGACCGTGCTGCTCAACCTCTCCGCCAGCCCGATCACCGTGGGCCGCTCCGAGGCGCGCCGTCTCCTGGTGCAGTCCGCGTCCGCCCGGTGCCTGGCGGCCTATGTCTACACCGCCGCCGGCCAGGGCGAGTCGACCACCGACCTGTCCTGGGACGGGCAGACGATGGCGTACGAGCTCGGCGAGCTGCTGGGGGAGACCGAGCGGTTCCCGGACGGGCCGCGGCGCACCGTGGTCGACGTCGACCTGGAGCGGATCCGCGCCGAGCGGATCCGGCAGGGAACCTTCGACGACAACCGGCGGGCCGAGGGGGGCTTCCACGCCGAGATCGAGTTCGAGCTGGCGCCGCCGCTGACCGGCGACGGGCTGCGGCGCAAGGTCGACCGGTTCCCGTTCGTCCCCGACGACCCCGACAAGCTCGCGCTGGAGTGCTACGAGGCCTACAACATCCAGGTCTCGGGGCTCGAGAAGCGGCTCCAGTCGATCGGCCCGGACACGAAGATCGTCATCGGCGTCTCCGGCGGGCTCGACTCCACCCATGCGCTCATCGTCGCCGCCAAGGCCCTCGACCGCCTGGGTCGGCCACACAGCGACATCCTGGCGTTCACGATGCCCGGCTTCGCGACCTCCGACGACACCAGGTCCAACGCGATCCAGCTGATGGAGGCGCTCGGCACGACCTACGAGACGCTCGACATCCGGCCCACCGCCACCCAGATGCTCAAGGAGATCGGCCACCCGGCCGGCGACGGCGAGCCGGTCTACGACGTCACCTTCGAGAACGTCCAGGCGGGGCTGCGTACGGACTTCCTCTTCCGCATCGCCAACCAGCGCGGCGGCATCGTCCTCGGCACCGGCGACCTCTCCGAGCTCGCGCTCGGCTGGGCCACCTACGGCGTCGGCGACCAGATGTCGCACTACAACGTGAACGCGGGCGTGCCGAAGACCCTGATCCAGCACCTGATCCGCTGGGTGATCACCACCGAGCAGTTCGACGGCACCGCCGACGAGGTCCTCCAGGAGATCCTCGACCAGGAGATCTCGCCCGAGCTCGTGCCGGGGGAGGAGCTGCAGTCGACGGAGCAGAAGATCGGCCCGTACGCACTGCAGGACTTCACCCTCTTCCACACCGTCCGCAACGGCTTCTCGCCCTCGAAGATCGCCTTCCTGGCCTGGAACGCCTGGCACGACGTCGATGCCGGCGACTGGCCCCCGGGGTTCCCCGAGGAGAAGCGGACGGCGTACGAGATGAAGGAGATCCGCGCCTGGCTCGAGGTGTTCGTGAAGCGCTTCTTCGCCAACCAGTTCAAGCGCTCGGCGCTGCCCAACGGGCCGAAGGTCCACAACGGCGGCACCATGTCGCCGCGCGGTGACTGGCGGATGCCCTCGGACGCCTCCCCGGCCGCCTGGCTCGCCGAGATCGAGGCCCGGGTTCCTGCGGAGTAGTTGACCCTCACACAGTGTCAGGCGATGGGCTGATGGCGTCATGTTGAGTATCGGAGCCCTCCTGAATAGGCACAGCGCCCGCTTCGCCGGGGTGTCGGTGCGCATGCTGAGGCACTACGACAGCCTTGGTCTGCTCTCGCCGTCCCGCGTCGACCTGCACAGCGGCTACCGGTTCTACGAGCCGGCGCTGCTGGCCCGGGCCGACGCGCTGGTGGCGTTCCGGTCGCTGGGGTTCTCGCTCGAGGAGGTCGCCGACCTGCTCGACGAGGGCCGTACGCCGGCCGAGCTGGCCACGCTGCTGCACCGGCGCCGCGACGAGCTGCGCTCGCAGATCGAGGCCGACGGCCGGCGCCTCGGCGAGGTGGAGCGACGCGATGTCCTGAGCTTGTCGAAGGGTCTTCGACTTCTGGAAGGAGATGCCATGTCCACCCTCACCTACACCGAGAAGCCGCTCGCGGCCCTCACCCTCACCCAGCTCACCGACCATGTCGACGAGGGCGCCGACGTCGGCCAGCGCGTCGGCCCGCTCTTCGGGCGGGTCTACGACACGTTCGAGGCCGCCGGGATCGAACCGTCCGGCCCCGCGATCGGCTGGTACGACGCCGTCGGCGACGGGATGACCTTCGGCGCCGGAGCCGACCTCGGCGGCAAGGCCGTCGACGGTCTCGAGGTCGGGACCCTGAGGGCGTACGACCGCGCGGTCACCGCGATCTACCGCGGCCCGATGACGGGGATCGGCGAAGCCTGGCAGGAGCTGTCCCGCCACGTCAGCGACGCCGGTCTCGAGTTCGCCGGCCCGTGCCGGGAGATCTACCTGGAGATGCCGGAGGACCAGGAAGGCTGGGTCACCGAGCTCCAGCAGCCGGTGAGGTAGCGGTCGTTTATGCCGGGGCGAGGCCCGCGCAGTCGCGGTAGCGTCCGGACCATGTCATCGAAGAGCGTGGTCTGGTCGGTCGTGCACGACGAACGACAGGCGCTGATCCGGGACCTCGAGACCCTCGCTCCGGCAGGGTGGGCGACGCCCTCGCTGTGCGCCGGCTGGACGGTCCACGACGTGCTGGCCCACATGATCGACGTCGCGACGACGACCCGGCTGGGGTTCGTACGCCGGATGATCGCCGCCGGCGGTGACTTCGACCGCGACAACCAGACCGGTGTCGACCGGGAGCGCGCCGAGGACCCGGCCGAGACACTGGCGAGGTTCCGCGGGGTTGCCGGACGCACGGCGACACCGCCGGCTCCGCTCGCGACCCGTCTGGTCGAGGAGTTCGCCCACGGTGAGGACATCCGGCGCCCGCTGGGACTGCGCCGCGACTACCCGGTCGAGCACGTCGTCACGGCGCTCGGCTACCTGGCCAAGACCTCGCAGAAGTGGGGCGGCGGCAAGGAGCGGGCCCAGCGCGTACGCCTTGTGGTCACCGACGCCGACATGGTGATCGGGACCGGCCCGGAGGTCCGTGGCACCGCGATCGGGCTGGTGCTCATGCTCTCCGGCCGCCAGGTCGGGGCAGGCGAGCTCACCGGGCCAGGTGCGGAAATGTGAAGCTGAAGGCTTCATCTCAGACTAATGAATCAAATACCTTCATTGTGTAGAGGTGAAGGTATCATCTTCATATGGCATCCGTAGCGACCGTGATCGGTGACCTCGTGGGCTCGCGCACCAAGTCCGACCGCGCCAAGGTCCACGAGGCGTTCGCCGACGCCGTCGAGGGGGTCAACCGGGAGTGGCAGCCGGTCACGCCGCTGCGGATCACGGTCGGCGATGAGTACCAGGGAGCCTTCGAGACCGTCGGCGCCGCGATCCAGGCGACGTTCCGGCTGCGGATCGAGCTCGACCCCGTGGTCGGCGTACGCCACGGCATCAGCTGGGGTGCCACCCGGGTGCTCAGTGACGACCCCCGGGTCGAGGACGGGCCGGGGTGGTGGTCCGCACGTGCCGCGATCGAGACGGCGGAGAACGCCGAGAACAAGGCGGCCTCGCGCAGCGTACGGACCTGGTATCAGCCGGCCGACGAAGCGGGCGGGCCGGACCCGGCCGCGATCAACGCCGCTCTGGTCGCGCGCGACGAGCTCTTTTCTCGCCTGGATCGATCGTCGGTGTCGGTGCTTTCTGGCATGCTCTCCGCCATGTCTCAGAAGGCCATCGCCGCCGAGCTCGACATCACCCCCTCCGCGGTCTCCCAGCGCGTCCGCCGCGACGGCATCGCCGTGATCGTGCGGGCCGACGAGCTGCTGGGAGAGATTCGATGAGCGAGGCGGCGGCATGAGCTGGATAGCACTGCTCCTGATCGGGATCGGGACGGTCGACTTCGCCCACTCGATCCTCGACCCGCTCAAGCGGATCCGCTGGGTCCCCGAGGCGATCGGGGCGGTCGCGGTGATCGCCTTCGGCCTGCTCTCGGCTCTCTTCGGAGGTGACCTGGCGGCCGTGATCGTGATCGCCGGGATCACGGTGCTGTGGGGCTTCCTGGCCCACCCGCCCCAGGGCTCGGACGAGAACCCCCGGCCGGGGATCCCGCTGGCCCTGCTCGGCGGGACGATCTTCGTCGGGATCCTGCTGGCCCCGGTGGCCGGCGAGGTCGGCGGACCGGTCGCCGCGTGGGCGGAGCAGGCGCCCTGGGTCTGGGTCGAGTCGGCGCGTCCCGAGGCCGTGCTGCTCGTGTTCGGCGGCCTGCTGGTCCAGGTCTCGACCGGCAACGTCGTGGTGCAGCTCGTCCTCGACGTCGCCAAGGTGGCCAACCCGCTCGACGGTGTCGACGGCAACAATCTCAAGGGTGGCCGGCTCCTGGGCCCGCTCGAGCGGCTGACGATCTTCGGGCTCGGTCTCACCGGCAACCTCGCCGCCGCCGGCCTGGTGGTCGCGGCCAAGGGCTTGATCCGCTGGCCGGAGCTGCAGTCGTTCCGCGGGCAGGAGGGGCCGAGCATCAACGACGTGACCGAATACTTCCTGGTCGGCAGCTTCGTCTCCTGGATGACCTCGCTGGTGACCCTTGCCCTGGTCATCACCTAGCCCGAGACTAGATTGCGGTGTCATGACTGTGGGTAAGGCTCTTGGACTCCTGGTGGCCGCGGTGCTTCTCCTGGCCGGAGGAGCGCTGGCGCTGACCGGCATGGGCTATCTCGGCGGGGCCGGCACGAGCACCGCCTGGTCGGTCCTCGGGGCAGCGCTCGCAGGGTTCGGGGTGGCGCTGGTGATCTCGATCTTCAGGGGTCCCGGACGCTGACGCTGGCGCGGTGGTCCCGACCGTGACGTCGGACCGTTAGTGTTCACGCATGGGCAAGCAACAGGACTTCGTGCTCCGGGCACTCGAAGAGCGGGACGTACGTTTTGTGCGGCTGTGGTTCACCGACGTGCTCGGTTATCTGAAGTCGGTCGCGGTGGCTCCGGCCGAGCTCGAGAGCGCCTTTGCGGAGGGCATCGGTTTCGACGGCAGCGCGATCGAGGGGTTCGCGCGGGTCACTGAGGCCGACATGCTGGCCCTGCCGGACCCGAGCACGTTCCAGATCCTGCCGTGGCGCACCGACGGCCCGTCCACGGGCCGGATGTTCTGCGACATCGTGATGCCCGACGGTTCGCCGTCCTACGCCGACCCGCGCTACGTGCTCAAGCGCACCCTGTCCAACGCCGCGGAGAAGGGCTTCACCTTCTACACGCACCCCGAGATCGAGTTCTACCTCTTCAAGGACAACCCGAGGGACGGCAGTGAGCCGACCCCGGTCGACTCCAGCGGCTACTTCGACCACACCGCCCAGTCGATGGGCGCCGACTTCCGGCGTGAGGCGATCACGATGCTGGAGGCCATGGGCATCAGCGTCGAGTACAGCCACCACGAGGGCGGTCCCGGTCAGAACGAGATCGACCTGCGCTACGCCGACGCGCTGAGCACCGCCGACAACATCATGACCTTCCGCACCGTGATCCGCGAGGTGGCGCTGAGCCAGGGCATCTGGGCCAGCTTCATGCCCAAGCCGTTCACCGAGCACCCGGGCTCGGGCATGCACACCCACCTGAGCCTGTTCGAGGGCGACGCCAACGCGTTCTACGAGCCGGGCGCCGAATACCAGCTCTCCAAGACCGGGCGCAGCTTCATCGGCGGCGTACTTCGTCACGCCGGCGAGATCACCGCGGTGACCAACCAGTGGGTCAACTCCTACAAGCGCCTGATCGGCGGGGGAGAGGCGCCGGCCCACGTCGCCTGGGGCCACAACAACCGCTCCGCGCTGGTCCGGGTGCCGATGTACAAGCCGCTCAAGGGCCAGTCGACCCGCATCGAGGTCAGGTCTCTCGACGCCGCCTGCAACCCCTACCTGGCCTTCGCCGTGATCCTGGCGGCGGGCATGAAGGGCATCGAGGAGGGCTACGAGCTGCCGCGCGAGGCCGAGGACGACGTGTGGGCGCTGACCGAGCGCGAGCGCAAGAGCCTCGGCATCGACCCGCTGCCGGAGAACCTCGACGAGGCGATCGGGATGGCCGAGGACTCCGAGCTCCTCGCCGAGACCCTCGGCGAGCACGTCTTCGACTTCTTCCTGCGCAACAAGCGGGCCGAATGGGCCGCCTACCGCGAGCAGGTGACCGCCTACGAGCGCTCCCGGATGCTGCCGGTCATCTGACCTCCGATAACTGGTTGTCAGGGAAACTCAAGGCCGATTCCACACTTCCGATCCGGTGCTGCCACACTGGATCGAACGGGAGAGTGGTGATGTCGTTGAGTCTTCCCCGAGTGCTTGTGATCCAGCACGAGGAGACAGTTCCGCCGGCGTTGTTCGGTCATTGGTTGGCTGAGGCGGGCATGTGCGTCGACGTCTGTCGGGCGTACGCCGAGCCGATCCCGCCGCTCTCGTCGCTGAACGCCTCCTACTCGGGGCTGCTCGTCATGGGTGGCTCGATGGACGCCGACTCCGACGACGAGCACCCCTGGCTCCAGGTCACCCGCGAGCGGATCGCGCAGGCGGCCGAGGCCGGTATCCCGACGCTCGGGATCTGCTTGGGCCACCAGCTGGCCGCGATGGCCCTGGGCGGCACCGTGGAGCGCAGCCCGTTCGGGCTGACCGTGGGCGTGGGCCAGGTCACCTGGGAGCCCGAGGTGCTCTTCGACCCGCTGATGCGCCTGCTGGCGGGCGACGACCGCGCCATGCACTGGCACCGCGACGTCGTCGGCCGGCTGCCCGAGGGCAGCGTCGAGCTGGCCAGGTCGATCGACGGGCAGGTCCAGGCGGCGCGGTTCGCCCCGACCGTGTGGGGCGTGCAGTTCCACCCCGAGGTCGACGCAGCCGCGGTCGCGGTCTGGGCCGAGGAGTCCGTCGAGGAGCTCGAGCAGATCGGACGCAGCGTCGAGGACGTGGTCGCGACTGCCACCTTCGCCGAGAAGGAGCTGATCAAGACCTGGCAGCCGCTGGCCTTCGGGTTCGCTCGCCTGGTGCGTGAACGCAGCGCCGCCGTCGCCCCGGGCGGCACCCGCGGAGGGGGGGTCATCCCGACCCCGAGGCCCTGGAGCGCCTGAAACCGGCCAGTGACACAATCGGGGCCATGACGTTGCCAGGCAAGGGCGAGCTGCTCCGGCTCGGCTTCAACGACCCGGACACGGCCCTGGCGGATCTGGCAGGTCTCGGCGCCGGCGCCCAGGAGCTGCTGGCGATCCTGGGCCAGGCGGCCGACCCCGACGCGGCGCTGGCCGGTCTGGTCATGCTCGCCGAGTCCCAGGGCGCCGGCTTCGTCGAGGAGCTCGCCGGCGACGAGGGCACCGCGATGCGGCTGGTCTCGGTGCTCGGCGCCTCGCCCGCGCTGAGCGACCACCTGGCCCGGCATCCCGGTCACTGGCGTGAGCTGGCCGATCCGACCCTCGGCACGACCAGGCCCGCTGCGTACGTCTTCAGGGCGTCGCTGTTCGAGGCCGTCGGTGCGAAGCCGGGCGACGAGAGCCCGGTGGCCACGGTCCCGGACGCGGAGGCGGTCGACGCGCTCCGGGTGGAGTACCGCCGCTGGCTGCTCCGGCTGGCTGCCCGCGACCTGGCCCACCAGCTCCCGGTGGACGACGTCGCCGCCGAGCTCTCCGACCTGGCCTGCGCGACCCTCGACGCCGGCCTGACGGTCGCCCGCGCGCGGGTGGGCGCCGAGGCCGACAAGGTCCGGCTGGCCGTCGTCGCGATGGGCAAGTGCGGCGGCCACGAGCTCAACTACGTCTCCGACGTCGACGTGATCTTCGTCCACGAGGCCGCCGACGGGGTCGGCGACGACGTCTCGCTGCGGGTCGCCACCCAGCTCGCCAGCAACCTGATCCAGGTCTGTTCGGCCCACACCGGCGAGGGCACGATCTGGCCGGTCGACGCCGCGCTGCGTCCCGAGGGCAAGGCGGGCGCGCTCTCGCGCACGATCGCCGGCCACGTCGGCTACTACGAGCGCTGGGCGAGCACCTGGGAGTTCCAGGCGCTGCTCAAGGCCAGGCCGGCCGCTGGCGACCTGGCTCTGGGCCAGGCCTATGTCGACGCCGTCAACCCGTTCGTGTGGAAGGCCGCCGAGCGCGACGGCTTCGTCTCCGACACCCAGAAGATGCGGCGCCGGGTCATCGCCCACATCCCGTCCCGGGAGGCCGACCGCGAGCTCAAGCTCGGCGCCGGCGGGCTGCGCGACGTGGAGTTCGCGGTGCAGCTGCTGCAGCTGGTCCACGGCCGCACCGACACCGGGATCCGCCAGCCCACCACGCTCTCCGCGCTGGCGGCGCTGACCCGATCCGGCTACGTCGGGCGCGAGGACGGCGAGGCCATGCACGAGGCCTACGCGTTCCTGCGGCGGATGGAGCACCGGCTCCAGCTCTACCGGCTCCGGCGCACCCACGTCGTCCCCGACGACGAGGACTCGCTGCGCTGGCTGGCGCGCTCGCTCGGCTACCTGCGCGACCCGGTGGTGCGACTGGAGAAGGAGTGGGGCCACCAGCGGATCGAGGTACGCCGCCTCCACGAGAAGCTCTTCTACCGACCGCTCCTCGACGCGGTCGCCCGGATCCCGTCCGGCCAGGCCCACCTCTCCGCGAAGGCTGCCGAGGAGCGGCTGACCGCGCTGGGCTACGCCGACCCCAAGGCCGCGCTGCGCCACCTGGAGGCGCTCACCACGGGCGTCTCCCGGCGCGCGGCGCTGCAGCGGGCGCTGCTGCCGGTGATGCTGCAGTGGCTCTCCGAGGGCTCCGATCCCGACGCCGGGCTCTTCGGGTTCCGCCGGATCTCCGACGCCCTCGGCGCCACGCCCTGGTATCTGCGCTCCCTGCGCGACGAGGGTCTGGTCGCGCAACACTTCGCCACGATCCTGTCCACCTCGCGCTACACCACCGCGCTGCTCGAGCGGGAGCCCGAGGCGCTGCGCCTCCTGGGCCACGATCTGGCGCCCCTCTCCGCCGAGGCGCTCACCGACGAGATGGTCGCCCGCGCCGCCCGTCGGCGCACCACCACCTCCGCCGAGGAGGCCGTACGCCACATCCGGGCGATCCGCCGTCGCGAGCTGTTCCGGATCTCGGCCGCCGAGCTCCTCGGTGAGGCCGACATCGACACCATCGGGGCGGCGCTCTCCCGGCTGACCGACGCCACCTTGGAGGCCTCGCTGCGCACCGTCGTGGCCGAGGAGGTCGCGCGCCGCGGGCTCGAGGAGGCGCCGACGCGGATCGCGATCATCGCGATGGGCCGCTACGGCGGGTTCGAGCTCTCCTACGCCTCCGATGCCGACGTGCTCTTCGTCCATCAGCCCGTCGAGGGTGCCGATCCGGGAGAGGCGACCCAGTTCGCGCTCAAGGTCATCGCCGACCTGCGCCGGCTGCTCGCTCTGCCGGGCGCCGACCCGCCTCTGGAGATCGACGCCGACCTGCGCCCCGAAGGGCGCCAGGGCGCGCTGGTGCGGACACTGCCGGCGTACGCCTCCTACTACGCCAAGTGGTCGGGCATCTGGGAGTCGCAGGCGCTGCTGCGTGCCGACGCCGTCGTCGGCGACCAGCAGGTGCGCGATGCGTTCACCGAGATGATCGACCCGCTGCGCTACCCCGAGGGTGGGCTGAGCGAGGACGACGTGGTCGAGGTGCGCCGCATCAAGGGCCGTGTCGACCACGAGCGGCTACCACGCGGCGCCGACCCGAACACCCATCTCAAGCTCGGCCGCGGCGGGCTCGCCGACATCGAGTGGACCGTCCAGCTCCTGCAGATGCGGCATGCGTACGCCGTCCCGGGGCTGCGCACGCCACGCACCGTCGAGGCGCTGCAGGCCGCCCGCGACGCCTCGTTGATCGAAGCCCACGACGCCGAGACGCTCATCGAGGCGTGGCGGATGGTCAGCCGGGTCCGCAACGCGGTCACGCTCGCGCGTGGCCGTCCGGCGGACTCGCTGCCCGCCGGGCCGGTCGAGCAGCACGCCGTCGCGGCCATCCTCGGCTATCCGGCGGGCGCGACCGACGAGCTGGTCAACGACTACCTGCGGATGACCCGCCTCGCCCACGGTGTGGTCGAGCGCGTCTTCTGGGAGTGAGCGCTACAGGTTGTTGTCGTTGCGCGGCGGCAGCCAACCCGGCGTGCGCTGCGGCCTGGGCGGCTGCGGCTGGGCCGGCGGCTCGTTGCCGGTCTCGTCGGCGGGCTGCCCACCCTGGGGCCTGAAGAAGTCCGGCTGCTGCTCCGAGCCGCTGTTGGAGGCCTGCTGGGCGTAGGGCCGGGGTGTCCAGCGACCGTTCTGCGGCCGCAGCTGGGTCGGACGTTGCGGGCGCTGGGCGAACGCGTTGCCGATGCCTTCGCCCGCCGGCTGACCGTTGGGCTGCCCCGCCTGCGGGCTGCCCGAGGCTGCGGGCTGCCGCGTCGGGAGCGGCTGCAGTGGCTGGTGCTGCGGCTGCTGCAGCTGCGACAGGGCCGGCTGCTGGCCCGTGATCGGCTGCGGGCCGGTGTTGTACTGCTGCGCCATCGCCGGCCGCTGCGGCATCATCGCGTGGGCGCCGGAGTCGGAGGTCGTCCGCGTGACCGGCGTCCACGGGTCCTCGAGGTCGTCGTTGATGCCGGCGAACATGGTGGCGAACCCGATCACGATGAGCATGCCGGCCGAGATCGCGAAGATCGGCATGGCGAGATAGACCGGGTCCGCGCCGCTGACGTGCCCGAGCTTGTCGTCGGGAGAGCTGTGGATCTCGAGAGCGAGCATGCCGGTGTAGTGCATGACGCACACGCCGATGCCCATGATGACCGCGGCGCCCACGCGCATCAGCAGCGTGGTGACGTTGAAGGCGAAGAAGAGCGCGAGCGCCGAGGCGACCAGCGCGATCACGATCGAGAGGATGACGACCGGCGGCTTCCAGACCATCTGGGCGCTCATGTCCATCGCGTACATGCCGGTGTAGTGCATCGCACCCACGCCGGCACCGGTGACCAGGCCACCGACGATGTAGCCCGCGTTGCCGCGCATGGCGGTCGCGATGAGCATGCCGACCATCGCCGCGATGATCGCGACGGCGAGCGAGATGAGGGTGGTGCCGACATCGAGGGCGTACGCCACGTGGCTGTCGAAGGCGAGCATGCCGATGAAGTGCATGGACCAGATCGCGCCGCCGCCGATCGAGGCGGCCGCGCCGAAGAGCCAGAGCCAGGCGCCGGTGCCTGAGCCGCGCCGGCGAGCACGGGCCGCGCAGGTCAGACCGACCCACGAGCCGAGTACGGAGATGATGAACGACATCGCGACCAGGGGTTGACTGAACGCCCCGATCGTGACTTCCTCGATGCTTGTCACGCTGCTTTGACTTCCTCTCGTTCCTCGCCGGACGGGGTGTGGGGGATCGGCGAGGTAGATCTGGAAACATGCGTGGATGCCCCTAGGGGTATCCGGATGCATCCATAGCGGGCAATGGTGCCGTTGTCGCGCAGGTCACAGTAGAGGAACAGGTCCCCTATTTCCACGTGGGGGGTAGGGTATCTCCGCTATGGCCGACGATGTATATGTGCTCGAGCTCGACGAGATGCAGCAGTCGGCTGTCGATCTGGGGGATCCGACCCGCCTCGTGTTCGACTACATGAGGCGTATCGGCGATGTTATCGACCGACTGCCTCCAGGGCCAGTGCGAGTTCTGCACATCGGCGGTGCCGCGATGACGCTGGCGCGCTACGTCCATGCGACCCGGCCGCGCTCCTCGCAGATCGTGCTGGAGCCGTCGGTCGAGGTCATCGAGCGCGTACGCAGCGAGGCGCCGCTCCCGCCGCGCAGCGGCATCAAGGTGCGCCCCGTCGACGGGAAGAGCGGCATCGGAGGCGTGCGCGACGGCTTCGCCGATCTAGTGATCCTCGACGCCTTCGACGGCGGTCGCACCCCGGCCGAGCTCACCTCTGCGGCCTTCGTGGAGGACGTACGCCGCGTGCTCGCGCCCTCCGGTGTCTTCGTCGCCAACCTCGTGGACCGGGCGCCGTTCCCCCAGGCGCGTGACTTCGTCGCGGCGGCCAGAGACCTCGGCGACATGGTCGTCGGTGTCGAGCCGGCGACCATGAAGGGCCGCCGCTCCGGCAACCTGGTCATCGTCTGTGGCGCGGTGCCGGAAGCGCCGTTCGGGTCGCCCTCGCCGATGGAGTACCGCATCTTCACCGACCGCGCCGTCGCCGACTCCTTCGGCGGCGGGACGCGCCGCTAGGCTGAGGTTCATGTCGATCGAGCTGGCCCGCACGCACCTTGACCGATTCGGACGCGGTGGAGACATCATCGAGTCGGTCGAGTCGAAGGCGACCGTCGAGCTCGCCGCGGCCGCCCTCGGTGTCTCGCCGGCGGAGATCGCCAAGACCATCAGCCTCTACACCGAGGACCGGACCGCCGCGATCCTGATCGTCGCCGCCGGCGACGCCAAGATCGCCAATGCGAAGTTCAAGGCCCACTTCGGCACCAAGGCGCGGATGCTCGTGGCCGAGGACGTGGAGCCGATGACCGGCCACGCGATCGGTGGCGTCTGCCCGTTCGGCAACCCGGCGTCGGCCGAGGTCTGGCTCGATGCCTCGCTGAAGCGCTTCGACATGGTCTACCCGGCCGCGGGCAGCGCCAACACGACCATCGCGCTCACCCTCGGTGACCTGGAGACCATCAGCGAGGCCCGGGGCTGGGCCGACGTCACGAAGCTTCCCGAGACCGCCTGACCGATCTGGTCTCCCCAAAAGGGGGACAGCCCCGCCCTGCCGAAGCAGGAGCGGGGCTGTCTTGCTGAGTTGTCAGCTAGGTCTTCGGTCAGACCGGGCGGACGTTCTCGGCCTGCGGGCCCTTCGGGCCCTGGGTGACGTCGAACTCGACGCGCTGGTTCTCGTCCAACGTCTTGTAGCCGTTGGTCTGGATCGCGGAGAAGTGCACGAAGACGTCGTCGCCACCGTTGTCCTGGGCGATGAAGCCGAAGCCCTTGTCGCCGTTGAACCACTTCACGGTTCCCTGAGTCATGAATCTAATCCTTGTGTACACAGGGCGACTCCGTGCCGCCCTTTGGGCGTTGAATCCACGAGTCCTGATTTCTGCTTCTGCGGAAGACCAAGTGCTGCACGAACGGTCACCGAGAGCAACCGCGAAGCGCGTGGGGACGCCTCCTTCAACGCAGCCAAGCCTACATGCCCAGGCGCCTCTGCGGGTATTGGTGTTTCTTGCGCGCGCCGCAGGCTTGATCTGGGCACCGTCGCGGGAGAGCCTGGCGTGCAGAAACCGACGATTGATGGGGACATTACGTGGACCAGCCATGGTGGCGCGAAGCCGTCGCATACCAGATCTACCCGCGCTCGTTCGCGGACTCGAACGGTGACGGGATCGGCGACCTGCCGGGGATCACCGACCACCTCGACTATCTCGCCGCGCTGGGTGTCGACGCGATCTGGATCTGCCCGTTCTACACCTCGCCGCAGAACGACCACGGCTACGACGTCGCCGACTACTGCGACGTCGACCCGATCTTCGGCACGCTCGCCGATGCCGACCAGCTGATCGCGCGGGCTCACGAGCTCGCCCTGAAGGTGATCGTCGACCTGGTCCCCAACCACACGTCCTCGGCGCACCCGTGGTTCGTCGAGGCGCTCTCGGAGGGACCCGGGTCCGCGGCGCGGGACCGCTACATCTTCCGTGACGGCCGCGGCGAGTCGGGGGAGAAGCCGCCGACCAACTGGCGCTCGGTCTTCGGTGGTCCGGCGTGGACGCGGGTCGAGGGTGGGCAGTGGTACCTCCACCTGTTCGACGACGACCAGCCCGACCTCAACTGGCACAACCCCGAGGTGGTGGAGGAGTTCACCAAGATCCTCACCTTCTGGCTCGACCGGGGCGTGGACGGCTTCCGGGTCGACATCGCCCACGGCCTCTTCAAGGATCTGCGCGACCAGGTCGTCCCCGAGGGCCTTGCGCTGACCTCCGACGCCGCGGTGATGTACGAACGCGGTGTCACCGACGCGCCGATGTGGGACAACCCGGGCGTCCACGAGATCTACCGCGCCTGGCGCAAGCTGATCGACTCCTTCGACGGTGACCGGATGATGGTCGCCGAGGCCTGGACCCCTGGGCCGGCGGAGCTGCGCCGCTACGTACGTGCCGACGAGTTCAACCAGGCGTTCAACTTCTCCTGGCTGCAGGCGCCCTGGTCGGCCGAGGCGTTCACCGAGGTCATCGGGTCGACGCTGAAGGCGCTCGGTCCTTCGCGGGCGGCGCCCACCTGGGTCCTGTCCAACCACGATGTCGTACGCCACCGCTCGCGTTACGGCGACGGACTGCAGGCGCTTCACCGGGCTCGCGCGGCGACGCTGACGATGCTGGCGCTCCCGGGGTCTTCGTACCTCTACCAGGGGGAGGAGCTGGGCCTGCCGCAGGTGTATCTGCCGCCCGAGTACCAGGAGGATCCGTGGTCGGAGACCGGTGAGGGCGGTCGCGACGGGTGCCGGGTGCCGCTGCCGTGGAGCGGGTTCGAGCCGCCCTTCGGGTTCAGCGACGTACCCGACGAGAAGCTGCCGACGCAGCCGTGGCTGCCGCAGCCGGCTGAGTGGGTGGACCTCACCGTGGCTGCTCAGAACGGTGTCAGGGACTCCACGCTGGAGTTCTACCGGGCGGCATTGACCGCGCGATGGACGTTCGCGCTCGGCGCCGATGAGGACGTGGAGATCCTGGACGCGCCCGAGGGCATCGTCTCGTTCCGCCGCCGGAGAGGCAGCGGGAGCGACCTGATCGTCGTCCTCAACTGCGGCATGGAGCCGGCGCCGCTTCCCGAGGGCGAGATCGTGATGTACAGCGGTGACCCGGTCGTGGGCGACCTGCCCACCGACGCGGCGGTCTGGATCATCGCTCCAGCGGTCGACTGACCCCGGGCGGCGTGATCGTCTCACAAGATTGTCAACAATTTTGGTACGCTCCTTGGACCCGACCAAGGAGGACATGTGACGGTCTCGCCGACCCAGGTAACCCAGCGCGACGTGGCGGAGGCGATCCGCCGCGACATTCTCGACGGTGAGCTCGTTGCCGGGCAGCGCCTGGTCGAGGCCGACCTCTCCGAGTCGCTCGGTGCCAGCCGCGGTGCCGTACGCGGCGCCCTGATCGACCTCACCCACGAGGGCCTGGTCGAGCGGATCGCCAACCGCGGCGCCCGGGTGCGGGTGGTCAGCGTCGAGGAAGCCGTCGAGATCATCGAGGTCCGCGCCGCCGTCGAGGCACTGTGCGCGGCCAAGGCTGCCGAGAAGATCACCGACGAGGAGATCGCCGAACTGCGTCAGCTCGGCGAGGAGATGTCGGCCGCGGTCGCCTCCGGCGACGTGGGCACCTACTCCAAGCTCAACACCCGGCTCGACGAGCGCTTCGTGGCCATCTCCGGCCAGCAGGTGGCGGCCGAGACGCTCGCGCGGCTCCAGGGCCGGAGCGTACGTCACCAGTACCGGCTCGCCTATCGACCCGGTCGCTCCCAGGTCTCGCTGCCGCAGCACCTCGCGATCATCGAGGCGCTCGCCCGGCGTGACCCTGCTGCCGCGGACACGGCCGTGCGAGAGCACCTCGCCAGCGTCCGCGAAGCCGTCCTCGAGGTGGCCTCCTCCCGCTAGGCGCCATCCACCTCGACGATCTGCTCGAGCCAGTCCTGGCTGGCACGGGCGACCCGCGGGGGAACACCCAGGTCATCGAGCATCTCGGCGGCTGCCGCCATCTCGTGGGAGCGGCGTACGGCGTGACGGTGGCTGCCCTCGACGAGCCGGTCGAGGGTCGCGGCAGAGGCGCGGTCGAGCTCGCGCATGATCTCGGCGCGGGTCTCCTCCTCGAGGCCGGCTGCGCGGGCAGCGGCCAGGCTCTCCAGGACCGCGGCGGCGAGGCCCTTGTAGAACACCGAGCGGAGCAGCTTGCGGGTCGCCGCGTCGCCGACCTCACCGTCGACGACCTCGACGCTCGCGCCGACGGTGCCCAGCAGCCGCGCCCCCTCGGTGGCACCCGGTCCGGCGGCGACCATCGGCACCCGGATGCCCAGGCCCGGCACGGTCGACATCAGCGAGACGTCGGCGAAGAGGCAGCGGCCGTCCAGGACCGAGAGGACCTCGCGCTTGCGGGCAGGGGAGGAGGTGTTGACGTCGGCCCAGACTGTGCTCGCCGACAGCCCGGCCAGCGCGTTGCGGGCGGCGTCGACCGAGTCGGCGGCCGAGTTCACGCTGATCACCAGGTCGGCGCCGTCGGCCGCCGCTGCCTCCGAGGCGCAGGCGACCGTGCCCGGGGGAGCGCCGACCGCCGGGTCGTACGCCCGTACGGTGGCTCCCGCCGTCAGCAGGTCGGCGACGAACGCCGAACCTGCCTCGCCGAGCCCGAGAACCGCGACGATCATGCCGGCCGTTCTCCCCTCTTGGCCTTCTGGATCAGCTCGTAGACGTGTGCGCGCAGCTCCGCGAAGCGCGGCGCGGAGCGAGTGGTCAGCTGGTCGCGTTCGTCGGGGAGGTCGATGGCCACGTCCTCCAGGATCACCGTCGGCCGGTTGGAGAGCACGAGCACGCGCTCGCCGAGGTAGACCGCCTCGTCGATGTCGTGGGTGACGAACAGGACGGTCACGCCGAGCCGCTTCCACAGCTCGCGGACGAGGTCCTCCAGGTCGGCCCGGGTCTGGGCGTCGACGGCGGCGAACGGCTCGTCCATCAGCAGGACCGAGGGCTCGTAGGCGATCGCGCGGGCGATCGCGACCCGCTGCTGCATGCCGCCGGAGAGCTGCCAGGGGTGCGAGCTCGCGGAGTCGGCGAGGCCCACGGCGCTCAGCGCCTCGTCGACCAGCTCGGTCCGTCGGGCGCGCGGGATCTTCTTCTCCTTGAGCGGCAGCTCGACGTTCTGCCGGACGGTGAGCCAGGGGAACAGTGATCGGCCGTACTCCTGGAAGACGACCGCCATCCCGGCCGGCGGCTCGGTGACCGGGGTGCCGTCGAGCTCGACGACCCCGGAGGTGGCATCCAGCAGACCGCTGATGCAGCGCAGCAGCGTGGTCTTGCCGGCGCCGGAGGGGCCGACGATGCAGACCAGCTCGCCCTTGGCGATCGAGAAGTCGAGCTGCGCGATGGCTTCGAGCGAGGTGCCGCCGGTGGTGTAGGTCTTCTTCAGGCCGCGTACGTCCAGAGCGGTGGGCCGGGGCTCGATGTCGAGGTCCTCGACGGGCAGTGCAGACACGATGACTCCTAGGAGGATCAGGCGCCGCGGTCGGCCTGGCGCAGGCCGCGGTACCAGGCGAGCGAGTAGTGCTCGACGAGACGGAAGAGGACCGAGAGCAGGAAGCCGAGCACCCCGAGGAGGATGATCCCGGTCCACATCTGCGGGACGGCGAAGCTGCGCTGGAACTGCACGATCGAGGCCCCGAGGCCGCGGTTGGCGCCGAAGAGCTCGCTGATCACCATCAGGATGACGCCGATCGACAGCGCCTGGCGCGCACCCGCGGCGATCTGCGGCGAGGCACCGCGCAGCACCACCTGCCGCAACCGGGTCCAAGCGCTGAACCGGTAGCAGCGGGCGGTGTCGAGCATGACCTCGTCCAGGCCGCGTACGCCCTCGACGGTGTTGAGCAGGATCGGCCACAGACAGCCGAGCGCGATCGTGACGATCTTCGAGGTGTCGCCGGTGTAGCCGAGGAACAGCGCGATCACCGGCACCAGCACCGGCGGCGGCACCGCCCGGAAGAACTCCAGCGTCGGCTCGCAGAACGCCCGGACCGGACGGTAGAGGCCGATCACGACCCCGAGGAGTACGCCGCCGGCCAGCGCCACGGCATAGCCGGCCGCGAGCCGCGCCAGGCTGGGCAGGACGTCTCCGGTCCACCGGTCCGCGGTCCAGGTCTCCCCGAAGACGGAGACGATCTTGGACAGCGGCGGCCAGAAGACGCTCGTGGAGCCCGCCGAGGCGAACCACCACACCGCCACCAGGACGACCGGGAGGGCGAGGGCGTAGACGATGGTCCGAAGGAGTCTCATCGGGCCTCCTTGCGGATCGAGACGTGCCAGCGCAGGGTGCGCCGTTCCAGGGCCCGGGCGACCAGGTTGACGATGACGCCGATGATCCCGACGACGATGACCAGGGCGTAGGTCTTCTCGACCGCGCCGGAGGACTGGGCCACGCCGATCGACTTGCCGAGGCCGGGGACGCCGATGATCAGCTCGGCGGTGATCTCGAGGATCAGCGCGACCGATGCGGCGAGCCGGAATCCTGTCATGACATAGGGGAGCGCGGTGGGCCACACGACCGTACGGACGGTGGTCAGCCGCGAGAAGCGGTAGGAGCGGGCGGTGTCGCGCACGACCGGGTCCACGTCGGCGACCCCGTAGAGCACCTGCACGAGGATCTGCCAGAACGAGGCGTACACGACCAGGATCAGCGCCGAGGTCGGTCGGCTGCCGTAGAGGAGCACGACGAGGGGGATCAGGGCGACCGAGGGGATCGGGCGCAGGAACTCGATCGTGGAGGCGGTCAGGTCGCGCAGGAAGCCGACCGAGCCGATCACCACGCCGAGCACGATGCCGGCGGCCATCGCGATCGCCAGGCCGATGGCCCAGCCACGCAGGGTGGCGCCGAGGTCGGCCCAGAAGGTGGCCTCGCCGAGCTGGTCGACGAGCTCGGCGAACATCGCGCTCGCCGGGGGCAGGTAGCTGTCGTTGACGATGCCGAGACGCGGCAGCGCCTCGGCCAGTGCGACCACGACGAGCAGGCCGAGCACACCGAGGGCGGCGTCCCGGCCGCGACCGGCGACCCGCTTCGGGCGGATGCCGGCCACAGGCAGGGTGGTCACCGTCATGGAAGCAGGGCGTCCACGTCCGGGTCCTTGGCGAACAGACCGTCGGTCTCGGAGAGATCTGCCAGCTTCTGGATCGACTCGGCGTCGATCTCGGAGGTCCACTGCGGCATGTTGAGCTCGGCGAGCACCGTCTCGTCGATGTCGGTGTAGGTCGGGAGGATCTTCTTGACCTCGTCCGGGTGCTGCTGGGCGTAGTCGAGCGACTCATTCATCGCGGCGGTGAAGGCCTCGACGGTGTCGGCGTCGGACTCGGCATAGCCCGTCGAGGTGAAGTACTCCGCGACCGCGAGGCCCGGATCGGCGGCGACGAAGTTGGAGCCGAGGTCGGTCATCCCGGCCTGGGTGCCGATGGTGAGGAACGGCTCGACGACCTGACCCGCGTCGACATCGCCCTTCTCGATGGCCGGGCCGATCTCGGGGAACGCCAGCTCGACGTACTCGATCTTGGTCGGGTCGCCGCCGTCCTGACGGACGAGCTCGTTGGTGGTGGTCGTGTTGATGTTCTTGAGCGTGTTGACCGCGACCTTCTTGCCCTCCAGGTCCTTGGGGGAGGTGATGTCGCTGCCGGCCTTGACCAGGACGCCGGCCATGTCGGCGGCCGGGTCCTCGGTGGCGTTGACGCCGGCGGTGACGACCTTGACCGGGACGTCCTGGGTCTGGGCCAGGAGCAGGGAGGTCGTGTTGGAGAAGCCGAACTGGTACTGACCGCTGGCCACCGCGGGGATGATCGCGGCGCCGCCCTGGGCGAGCTCGAGGTTGACGTCGAGGCCCTCCTCCTTGAAGAAGCCCTTCTCCACCCCCAGATAGATGGGGGCGACATCGACGATCGGGATCACGCCGACGGTGATCTCGGTGGCGCCGTCGGCGCCCTCGTCGGCGGACTCGTCACCACCACAGGCGCTGAGCGCGAGCGGCAGGGCGAGCACGAGTGCGGTTGCCAGACCGCGGCGCGCGGTGCGGGCAAGGGAGCGGTTCATGGGGGACTCCTCGTGGGCTGGGCGCCCGCTCGATCGCGGGCAGGTCGCCAGTGTGATGCACACCACGAGATATTGTAAACAATCTTGGCGGCAATTTTACCGGCTGGTTGTGGGGTTGGCGGCCGCCGGGGCGGCCGCGGCACAACCTAGTGGTGAGCCCGGGTGGAGGCCATCGATTCCCGCAATCAGTGCACGGAACGATGGAAGTGCTGGTGGCGGCGGTGTCCGTGGTGGTGTCCGTGGTGGTGTCCGTGGTGTCCGTTGCGGAAGACGAGGGCCCCGACCGCGATCGCGGCGAAGACCCACCAGGGCACGCCCATCACGACCAGCCCGATGGCCACGAGCAGGAAGCAGGCGACCAGCGGGAAGGCCCGCGGTCGGCCCCGGCGGGGGCGGCGGGCGACCTGCGGTGGCTGCGGGGCACTCTTCGGCAGGTCGGTGAAGAGCATCTCCAGGTCGGCGCGGACCTTCGCGGACCAGACCGCGTCCAGGCGCTCGTAGTAGTCGTCGTCGGTGAGTCGGCCGGTCGAGTAGTGCTCGGCGAGCCTCGCCGACGCCTCCTCCCGATCGGCCTCGCTTACCCGCAGGTTGTCGAGGTTGCTCATGTCGTCTCCCTTGTGAAGGCTGCTTCGACTGTCGGCGTAGTGTCCCGATATATCGCGAGGGTACGCCGGAAGGAATGCAGTCGCAAGGGACTTTTGTCGGGGCTCAGCCGCCGCCTCAGGTGAGCAGAACGACGACCAGCAGGATCGCCGGCACCGTGGCCAGCGTGCTGACGAAGATGACGTCCCGGGCCAGCAGTACGGCCCGGTTGTAGCGCTGCGCGACGACGAAGACGTTCTGCGCGGTCGGCAGCGCCGAGAGCACCGTCACCGCCAGCAGCGCCTCGGCGTCGAGCCCGAGCAGGAACCGCCCGATGACGTACGCCGCCACGGGCTGCACCACCTGCTTGGTCGCGACCACCGCGGCGAGGTCGAGCGGCGGCACGCCTCGTCCGGGAAGCGGGCCGAGCCGGAGCGCGACCCCGTAGGCGATCAGCATCGAGGGGACCGCCATGCCGGCCACCAGCTCCAGCGGGTCGGAGACCGGCATCGGGAGGTCGAGGCCGGAGACGGAGAGCGCCACCCCGATCAGGGAAGCGACGGTGATCGGGTTGGTCAGGGGTCGGCGCAGGATCGCCCAGAACGAGAGCCTCGTCGCGCTCGCGTCGGCGTCGAGGATCACCAGCGCCAGCGGCTGGAGCACGAGCATCTGCAGCAGAAGCGTCGGCGCGACCAGGACCGGGTCGCCCAGGACGTACGACGCGATCGGGAGGCCGAGGTTGCCCGCGTTGGCGTAGGAGCCGCACAGTGTCGCGACCACGGTGGTGCCCAGGTCGCGACGACGCAGGCGCGCGACGGTGACGATGAGGGTCGCCGAGACCAGTACGGCGCCGGCGACGGCGACCAGGTTGCCGGAGAACACGAAGCCGAGGTCGCTGTCGTCCATCACCGTGATCAGCAGGGCCGGGCTGGCGACGTAGAACGCGAGTGTCGAGAGGGTGCGCTGGCCCTGCTGGTCGAGGATCTTGAGCTGGGCGAGCAGGGCGCCGAGCGCGATGAGGACGCTGATCGTGGCGAAGCCGGTGAATACCCCTGCCACGGCCTTAGATCTCGCGGCGCAGGTCGAGGAGCCCGCGGGCGGCGTGCTCGGTGACGATGCGCTCGGCCTCGACCGCGTCGTGTCTGCGCAGGGCGAAGACCAGGTCGCGGTGCTCGGTGTAGCGGTCGGCGCCGAAGTCGTCGCCGGCCAGCAGGTGCGCCCGGGAGATCTCCCGTTGCCGTGAGCGGGTCAGCGAGCGGGACTGCTCCAGGAGGCGTACGAGGACGGGGTTGTGGGCCGCGGCGTTGACCTGCTCGTTGAAGCGGCCGAGCACGTCGAGGAAGCGATCGGCGTGCTTCTCCACCGGTCTGCCCTCGCGGTGGCGTGCCCGGATCAGGATCACCAGGTCGTCGGCCTCGTCGAGCAGCCGGTCGAGCTCGTCGAGCTCGTCGTCGCTCACGTGCCGCGCGGCGAACCGGGCGGCCAGGCCGCGCAGCGCGACCTCGACCTCGGCCAGGTCGTGGCCGGCGTCCTCCCCGATGCGGGCCACCAGGGTCGTACGCGGCCCGACCCGTTCCACGAGTCCGTCGAGCTCGAGCCGCCGGATCGCCTCGCGGACCGGGGTCGGGCTGACGCCCAGGCGCTCGGCCATGCCGCGCTCGGTCACCTTGGCGCCGGGCGGGAGCTCGCCGGAGCCGATCTGGCTGCGTAGAGCCTGGTAGACGCGCTCGGCCACGGTCGTGGTCTCCGGCATCTCGGGGGAGGGGATCGACATGGCCCCGATTCTAGGCCACTTTTCCAGCAGTGCCACCTCTTGACTGTTTTGCTGTAGCAAAACTACTGTGAGCGCCGCCACATGCCGCAGAGACTCATTCAGAGACCAGGCAGAGACCAGTCAGAGATCACGGAGGTCCGTCTCGTGAGCACCACCATCCCCACCGCACCACCTCGGCAGCTCGGACCTCGCCGGATCACGCTCCTCGTCGCGCTGGCGGTCTTCGCCCAGGAGTCGATGTGGAACTTCTACGACAGCCAGGTGCCGCCGCTGCTGCGTGAGCACCTGGCCAGTGCCGCCCTGGTCGGCTTCATCATGGGCATGGACAACCTGCTCGGGATCTTCATCCAGCCGTGGATGGCCAACCGGTCCGACCGGACCCGCACCCGCTGGGGCCGGCGGATGCCCTACCTCGCCGTCGGGATGCCGCTCGCGGCGCTGCTGTTCGTGACCCTGCCGCACACGGCCGACTCGCTGCCGCTGCTGATCGTCGTCATCGTCGCGTTCGCGCTGGTCTCGAACTCGTTCAAGCCGATCGGCGAGGCGCTGGTGCCCGACTTCATCGCCCCCGAGCGCCGCAGCCGGGCCAACGCCGCCGTCAAGATCGCCTCCAGTCTCACCGTCATCGTCGCGGCCCTGGTCAGCATCCTGCTGGTCGACGACCACCCGGCCCTCGCCTTCGCGGTGATCGCGCTGATCACCCTCGTCTCGATCACGGTGCTGTGCCTCTCGATCCGCGACAGCTCCTCGCCCGGCTACCGGGCCGCGGTGGCCGAGGATGCCGACGAGGAGGCCGACGCGGAGTCGACGACGGTCGGGCAGGCGCGGATCCGCGACACCATCTGGGAGATCGTGCGTGACACCGACCGCAGCCGGCTGCTGCTGATCGTGGCCATCCTGGTCTTCGGCAGCGCCTGGGCGGGCTCGCGCGCGCTGGTCACGCCCTACGGCATGGAGACCCTGGGGATGTCGCGTGGCGACGCCGGTGGACTCACCCTGCCGAGCGGGGTCGCCTTCCTGCTCGCGGCCTACCCGACCGCACTGCTCGCCGAGCGCTTCGGCCGGCTGCGAACGATGATCGGCGGCATGGCGATCTTCGCGGCCGCCATGCTCCTCGGCACCCTGGTGCAGACCCCGACGGGCACCGTGGTCGCGTTCTGCATCGGCGCCGCCGGTGCCTCGGCCTTCCTGGTCAACGCCGTCGTCGTGCTGTGGAACCTGGCACCGTCGGCGCGGGTCTTCGGGACGTACGCAGCGCTCTATGCGGTGGGTTGGCAGAGCGGTGCCTTCCTCGGCCCGGCCCTGATCGGCGGGGCGGTCGACGTCCTGGGCTGGCAGACGATGCTGCTCGACATCGCGGTCGTCGCGGCGGTCGCGGTCGCGATCGTGGTGCGGATCGACCGCCTTCAGCGGCGCGGCGACGTCGAGAGGGCGGTGTGAGCGAAGTGGCCCGGATCCTGATCACCACCGACTACCTGCGGCCGGGCGACGAGGTCGACGACCTCCTCCGCTCCCGTGGCCACGAGACCCGCTACCCGTCCGGAGACCTGGTCGCGGATCTCGCCGGGGTGGAGGGCGCCCTGGTCGGTCACGACCCGCTCACCGCCGAGGTCCTCGCGTCCGCGGACCGTCTACGAGCGGTCGTACGCACCGGGGTCGGCTACGACGCGATCGACGTCGAAGCGGCGGCACGTGTGGGGATCACGGTCAGCAACCTGCCCGGGATCAACGCCAACGCGGTCGCCGAGTACACGATGGGGCTGCTCCTCGCCTCCTCCCGCCGGCTGGTCGAGAGCGCGACCGGTGTCGCATCCGGCGGCTGGCCACGCGGGGACGGCCGCGAGCTGCGCGGCTCCACCCTGGGCCTGATCGGCTATGGTGCCGCCGCCCGAGCCGTCGTTCCGCTCGCCCGGGCGTTCGGGATGAGCCTGCTGTGCACGACGGGTGTCCCGGCCGCCGAGCGCACCGACGCGGACGTCGAGTTCATGGAGCTGCCCGCGCTGCTGGCGTACGCCGACTTCGTCTCGGTCCACACCGCGCTGACCCCGAGGACGCGCGGGATGCTCGACGCCGATGCGTTCGCGCTGATGAAGCCCGGTGCGGTGCTCGTGAACACGGCCCGCGGTGCGATCGTCGACGAGCGCGCGCTCGCCGCCGCGGTCCGGGAGGGACGCATCGCGGGGGCCGCGCTCGACGTGGTCGCCGAGGAGCCGCTGCCGGCGGACAGCCCGCTGCGCGATGTGCCCGGCATCGTCGTCCACTCCCACCTGGCCGGGCAGACCGCCGAGGCCCGTCGGGCCGCCGGCATCGAAGGAGCCGAGGAGCTCATCGCCGCCCTGGCGGGCCGCCCGAAGCACGCCGTCAACGCCCACCTGATCGACCTGCTCGAAGAGAAGAGGAATCAATGAACGACCACAGGGCTGACTCCGTCAGCATCCTGGTGCCCAGCGGGATGCTCGGCGCCGGGTTCCCGGAGGAGACGATCACCCGTGGGATCGCACTGGGAGCGGACGTGATCGCCGTCGACGGCGGCTCCACCGACTCCGGTCCCTACTACCTGGGTGCCTCGAAGCCGAAGACCACAGCCGCCGCGGTCGCCCGTGACCTGCGGCTCCTGCTCCGGGCCGCGGCCGGTGCCGGGATCCCGCTCATCGTCGGCTCCTGCGGCACCAGCGGCACCGACGACGGCGTCGACTGGGTCGCCGGGATCGTCGCCGACCTGCTCGCCGAGGAGGGCCTGTCGATGAAGGTCGCCCGGATCTACAGCGAGCAGCGCGCAGCGGACCTGAAGGAGCCGCTAGAGGCCGGCCGGATCCGTCCGTTGCCGCCGCTGGGCGAGCTCGATGGGGCGACCCTCGAGGACTGCACGCACATCGTCGCCATGATGGGCCATGAGCCGATCGCCGAGGCACTCTCGGCAGGGGCTCAGGTGGTCCTGGCCGGGCGGGCGACCGACACGGCCAACGCCGCTGCGTACGCCTTGCTGAAGGGGATGCCCGCCGGGCCGGCCTGGCACGCGGCCAAGATCGTCGAGTGCGGTGGCCAGTGCACCACCAACCCGCGGACGGGTGGGGTCTTCGCGACCGTCGACCGGACCGGGTTCACCATCGAGCCCCTCGACGAGAGCGCCGCGTGCACGCCGATCTCGGTGGCCGCCCACATGCTGTACGAGACGGCGAACCCGTTCGAGATGCGGGAGCCCGACGGCACCCTCGATGTGCGCGATGCCGTCTACACAGCGCTCGACGAGCGCCGGGTACGGGTCGAGGGATCGCGCTTCCATCACGCCGAGCAGCACACGATCAAGCTCGAGGGTGCCCGGATCACCGGCTACGAGACCATGTCGTTCTCGGGGATCCGCGACCCGCTGATCCTGAAGGACATCGAGGGCTGGGCCTCGCTGATGGATGTGGTGTTCACCCAGCGGGTCGAGCAGACCCTCGGTCTGACCCGCGAGGAGTACGACTACGACCTGCGGCTCTACGGCTACAACGCGGTCCTCGGCGACCTCGACCCGTCCACCGAGCCGCCGCGCGAGGTCGGGGTGATGCTGCTCGTCCGGGCCGCCGACCAGGCTCTGGCCACCGCGGTCGCCAAGGTCGCCAACCCGCTGATGCTGCACCTGCCGGCCCAGGACATGGACTACCTGCCCAGCCTGGCGTTCCCCGGGTCGCCGGCCGAGGTCGAGCGAGGCGCTGCGTACGAGTTCGTGCTCAACCACGCCGTCGACAGCCTCACGCCCACCGCGATGTTCCGCACCGAGTTCCTTGCCGAGACAGGAGAGAAGCACGATGTCTGAGACCACCCTGGGGGACCTCGCGATCGAGGTCCGCTCCAAGAACGCCGGGCCGTTCTGGATCACGATGGAGCTGTTCATGCGCGACGCCGAGGGCTACCGGATCGCGGCCGATGAGACGTTCCTCGACGAGGACGTCGTCGGCGGCCTCTACCGGGTCGATCCCGGGTCGGTCCAGATCTTCCGGATCCCGTCGCTCAACGTCGTCAAGATCTCCTACCCGCGCCCGGTCTCGCAGGGTTCGCTGCGCGACCGCGACACCCACGCCGGCCAGCACCACGTCCCGCTGGCCCAGCTGGTCGTGCGGTGAGCTAGAGGTCCAGGTGGTCGCAGACCGCCTGGGCCCAGCGCTCGTAGCCCGCCGGCGAGGCGTGGAACCCGTCGGCGGCGAAGAAGGACGGCTCCGCGGGACCGAGGTCGGCGGAGCTGACCCACTGCACCGAGGTACGCCCGGCGCAGACCAGCCGCGCCGCCACGTCGAGCTCCCGCCCGCGCTCGGCGAGGTAGCGCCGCAGGGTGCGGGGGAGCGAGGGGAACGCGCCGAACTCCGGGATCCCCGGGAGGACGGTGTGCGCGGCGTGCTCCTGGAGGGCCTCGACGATGGCGGTCAGGTCCCGCGTCCACGCCTCGACCGAGCGGCGCGCGAGGATGTCGTTGACGCCCACCAGGAGCACGGCGAGGTCCCACTGCCCGGTGACCTCGGTGAGGATGCCGTGCCGGATCCGCTCGCTGGTCGCGCCGTACTTCCCCAGGGCCCGCCACTCGACCGGACGCTCGGTCCGCTTCGCGATCGCGCGTGCCATCGACCCGGCGAAGGCGAGGTCGTGGGTGGGTGCGCCGCGCCCTGACGCGGACGAGTCGCCGATCACCAGCAGCCGCAGCGGCGCACCTGCCGGACCCGGTACGAGCCCCTTCGTCGGACCCTCCGGACGAGGCTCCTTACCGATGGTCCGATGGACGTACGCGGCCTGTGCGGCGACCAGTGGGAGCAGCAGTGGATTCATCTTCTCTCCCGCGCGGTTCCGTCGTGACGTACGTGCTCTTCCGTCGTTCTACAGCGCGTGCTCCGGCGGGTCTGCGACGTTGGCTGAACGGCGGGCGAATGTCCCCGGAAGGTTTGACACAAGGGGTCCTCGCGTCGGTGAACGTTGGGGTACAAGACAAGGGAATCCAAGACACGCGCCCCGACCCGCCGCGTGCCCGCCCTAGCATCACGCCCATCCGTGAGCGCCCACTCAAAAACCTCCCCTCACCTCGAAGGAATGCGCCGACATGTCCGACTTCATCAGCGGCATCTTCAACCGTCACAAGAACGAGCCCGCCAAGGCCGAGGAGGGGGCGTCGACCGACGCCTCCGCTCCCGTCCTCGGGGAGAACCTGGCCACCACCGAGCTGGCCACCGAGACCACCGCGTACGTCACCGACTCCGGCGTCGGCGAGGCCACCGAGCTCGTCGCCGAGCCGGTTGCCGAGCCTGTTGTCGAGCCTTTCGTCGAGCCGGTCGCCGAGACGGCGGTCGTCGAGACGGTCGCCGAGACTGCCGTCGTCGACCCGCTCTCCGACCCGGAGCACGTCGTCACGGACTCCGAGGAGACCCCCGCCGCCGACGTGGCCGAGCTCGCCGCCGAGGACACCGAGCTCGCGGCCGACGTCGTGGGCGAGGTCGCCGAGACCGAGACCATCGAGACGGTCGAGACCGAGGGTACGTACGAGGCGCCGCTCGAGGGCGCCGACGCCGAAGCCCCTGCCGCCGAGACCACCGACGAGGTCGAGGAGACCGTTGTCGAGGAACCGCCGGTCGAGACCGCCGACGAGACCCTCAACGAGATCGTTGCCGAGGAGGTCGCCGTTGATGGTGTGACCGAGGTCGAGGTCGACGCCGAGGACACGGTCGTCGAGTCCGAGGGAGAGGTGCTCGAGGCTGAGGCTGTTGTCGAGGAGGCTGCTGCCGAGGAGTCGACCGAGATCGAGGACGCCGTCGTGACCGCGGAGGACGGCGAGGTCTCCGAGGTCGAGGTCGTCGAGACCGTCGAGACCGTCGAGTCGGAGGATGCTGTCGAGCCGGACGCCGAGGTGATCGAGGAGACCGTCCTCCAGGAGGAGGACGAGCTGGCCGAGGCCGACGCCGAGGAGGCCTTCGCGCCGGTCGAGACCGACGCCGAGGAGACGGTCGTCGAGCCGGAGGCTGAGGTGCTCGCCGAGGAGGTCGCCGTCGAGGAGGCGCCCGTCGAGACCGAGGACGTCTTCGTGGCTCCCGAGACCGGTGAGGCGACCGAGGTCGGTGAGGAGGCCGTCGACGAGGACGCTGCTGACGTGACCGAGCCGGTCGAGACCGCCGCCGAGGTCGCCGACGTCGTCGAGGAGGAGACGCCCGTCGAGGACGTCGTCGAGGAGGCGACCGAGGTCGAGGTCGCCGCCGAGGACACCGAGGTGACGGTCGAGGTTGCTGACGCGGCTGCCGAGGTGACCGACGAGGTCGAGACCTCCGTGGAGCCGACCGACGTCGTCGAGGAGGCCGCCGTCGAGGAGGCCGCCGTCGAGGAGACCGCCGTCGAGGAGACCGAGGCGATCGTCGACGAGCCGCTGACAGAGGACGCGGCGGAGGCACCGGCCGACGAGGTCGCCGACGCCGTCGACACCGTCACCGAGGAGACGGCGACGGAGACGGTCGAGGAGCCCGCCGCGGTCGAGGAGATCGTGTCCGAGGCGCCCGCGCCGGGCTTCGCGCCCGAGCCGGTCGTCGAGCCGGAGCCCGACGCCAACTCGACGCTGACCGGCGTCCTGCGTGCGGCCCGCGAGGAGCGCGGCGCCTCGACGGTGAGCGAGGGCCTCGTCGAGCGCCTGGTCCACCACGTCGTCGCCAAGATCGACGGCGTGCACGCCATCGACGACGAGGGCACCTCGGTCGACATCGCCGACGACGTCGCCAACATCACGGTGTCCTACGTGATCGCCTACGGCACCAACGTCAAGAGCAACGCCGCCACGATCCGCACCCAGGTGATCGAGGTCGTCGAGGACTACTTCGACATCGACGTCGAGGCCGTGGACGTCAACGTGAGCGACTTCCACATCGCCTGACCCTCCGCCGGACGGCATGGGAGAATGACCGAAAGCCTCGGAGCGCACCGCGCTCCGAGGCTTTCGTGTATGACCACACTCCACACCCACCTCGACCTTCCCCGTCCCCTCACCGCCCGCTTCGCCGAGCCCGACGACCATCTCGCTCTCCGCCACCTCTGGCTGCTCTTCCGCCACGACATGTCGAGTTACAGCTCCACCCTTCCGTTCGCCGACGGCACCTTCCGCTCCGAATGGCTCGATGCCGCCCTCCGTTCCGACCCCGGCTGGCGCGCCTGGATCCTCACCGCCGGCATCCACCCCATCGGGTTCGCTCTGGTGCGGGACGCCGACCAGCCCGTACGCATCCTGAACAGCTTCTTCCTCGTCGCCGCTGCTCGTCGGGGTGGGCTCGGACTCCAGTTCGCTCGGGCTGTTGTCTCTGCGGCTCCGGGACAATGGGGTGTGGCCTATCAGCAGCGGAATCGTGGGGCTGTTCGGTTCTGGGATCGGGTGACCGACGAATGTGAGCGGTCGTGGGATGAGACTGTGGGGGATACGTGGCTCTGGTTCTCGGTGGGTGTCGGGGGCATGCCCGGTGGTCGAGTCGACTGACGTCGCGGTCGAGCCGCCGGGCCTTCCCGCTGGTCGAGCCGCCGGGCCTTCCCGCTGGTCGAGCCGCCGGAGCCGCTAGGCGGAGGCGTGTCGAGACCAACACAGTCCTCTTGCGTCTGGAGAGCTCGCTTATGGGCTGTGCTTCGTTGCAGGGTTCGCCGCCGACCCTTGCTTTGAGTGTTTCTCGATCGCGCGCCGCGTCAAGGACGGGCTTCGCCCGCCGGCTTCGCCGGCCGCTTCGCGGTCCTTGACTCGGCACCCGATAGAGAAAGATTTCGCCGGTATAGGGGCG
>NZ_JBHWLY010000071.1:0-32890 GCF_042730435.1 Nocardioides sp. NPDC059952
GCCGATGCCTCAAGCGCTACATCACCCGCGAGCTCTACCGCACCCTCAACACCATCCACCGCGAACCAGGAGCTTGACAGAACATAGAAGCGTCAAATCTTTCTCGACATGGTCCGGAGTCCAGGACCGCGAAGCGGCCGGCGAAGCCGGCGGCCGCAGGCCGTCCTTGACTCCGGGGCAGGGCGAGAAACACTCGAGGACAGGGTCGGCGGCCCAGACCAGCCCCGAAGAGACGGCAACAACCAGGACGCAGCAGCCCGGGCGTACGACCAAAATCTTCTGACCAAGCCCAACGACTACAGCCGCCCCAGCGCCGCCCGCAACGGATCGAGCCCGAGCGACCCGAGGTCCAGCGCGGCGCGATGGAAGGCCTTCAGGTCGAAGGCCGCCCCGGCCCGAGCCCGGGCATCCTCGCGGGCCTGGAGCCAGATCCGCTCACCGACCTTGTAGGACGGCGCCTGGCCCGGCCAGCCGAGGTAGCGGGCGACCTCGAAGTCGAGGAAGGCGTCCTCCATCAGGCAGTGCTGACCGATGAACTCGCGGCCGAGCTCGGGGGTCCACACCTCGCCGGGGTGGAAGCCGAACGGGTTGTCCTCCGGGATCGTCAGCTCCAGATGCATGCCGATGTCGATGATCACCCGCGCGGCCCGGAAGGACTGCCCGTCGAGCATGCCGAGGCGGTCACCGGGGTCGTCCAGGTAGCCGAGATCGTCCATGAGGCGCTCGGCGTAGAGCGCCCAGCCCTCGCCGTGGCCGGAGACCCAGCACATCAGCCGCTGCCAGCGGTTGAGCAGCTCGGCTCGGTAGGCGGTCTGGGCGACCTGGAGGTGATGGCCCGGTACGCCCTCGTGGTAGACCGTGGTCAGCTCGCGCCAGGTGCCGAACGAGGTGACCGACTCGGGCACCGACCACCACATCCGGCCGGGCCGGGAGAAGTCCTCGGAGGGGCCGGTGTAGTAGATCCCGCCGTCGGTGGTGGGCGCGATCATGCACTCGATCCGGCGGACCGGCTCGGGGATGTCGAAGTGCACGTCGGCCAGCTCGACGATGGCGCGGTCGGCGGTGGTCTGCATCCACTCCTTGAGCGCGTCGGTCGAGGTCAGCTGCCGCGCGGGGTCCTTGTCGAGATGGGCTGCCGCCTCGACGACGCTCGCGCCCGGCAGGATCCGGTCGGCAGTGGCCTCCATGTCGTCGGAGAGTCGCTTGAGCTCCTCCCAGCCCCAGGCGTACGTCTCCTCGAGGTCGATCTCGGCGCCCAGGTAGCGCCGTGAGGAGAGCTGGTAGTGGTCGCGCCCGACGGCCTCCTTCGGCAGCCCGTTCGGGACCAGGTCGTCAGCCATGAAGCGCCCGAACTCGGCGAATGCCTCGTTGGCCCTCCGGGCCGAGGCCTCGAGCTCGGCGCGCAGGGAGGCAGGAGTGGCTTCGGGGGCACGTGAGACCAGACCGGCGAAGAAGTCGCCGGCCCCCTTCTGCCCGGTCCAGCTCAGGATCTGGTCGGCGACCTTCTGGTACTGAGCCGTCGCCGAGACCCGTCCGGCCGCCGCCTCCTCCCGGAGGGTTGCGGTGTAGCCCGCGACCGCGTCCGGCATCTTGGCCAGCCGGGCGCCGATCGCTGCCCAGTCGTCCTCGGTGCCGGTCGGCATCAGGTCGAAGACCTCGCGCAGGTTGTGGATGCCGCTGGTGATGACGGAGACGAACTTCCGGTCCAGCTGCGCCTCGGCGAACTCGATGTCGAGCCCGACCCGTTCCAGGAACGCGTCCTTGGCGACCTGCTCACGCTCGTCGACCGGCTCGATCGCGGCCACGTCGGCGTACGCCACGCGGTTGAGCTCCTCCACGGCCGTCATCCCGTCGGGGGAGAGGTCGGGGAGCTCCGTGTCGTGGCCGGCGACACCGACGTACGTCGCGGTCAGCGGGTCGAGGGCGCAGAGCTCCTCGACATAGCGGTCGGTGCGGGCGTCTACGTTTCGGGTCACCCGGCCAACCTTAGGACCGGGACGTCTTTGGGCAACTCAATTCCCCGCTACACGCAACGAACACGACAGACTTCGCGTAGGAGGTGTGTGAACGTGCCAGAGGAGGTGTCCGTGGATGCCCACGAGGAGGCGGGCGAGCCAGACTTCGGTGCCTGGGTGGCCTCTCGGGGACCCGCGTTGCAGCGGTTCGCCTACCTGGTGACCGGCAACAACTCCGACGCTCCTGACCTGGTGCAGGACGCCCTCGCCCGTGCGCTGCCGCGGTGGGAGTCGCTGGCGGCGTCCGGGACGGCGGAGGCGTACGTGAAGAGGAGCATCGTCAACGGGTCGATCAGCGGCTGGCGCAAGCGGCGCCGGCTGGTGCTGGTCGAGGACGTCGAGCCGATGGCGACCAGGCATGAGCCCGGCCCGGAGGAGCGAGACGCGGACGAGGCGTGGGCGCTGGTGCAGACGCTGCCGTCGAATCAGCGAGCGGCGGTGGTTCTCCGGTTCTACGAGGACCTCTCGTTCGCGCAGATCGCGACGGTGCTCGACTGCGCCGAGGCGACGGCCCGCTCACACGTGCATCGGGCGCTGGCCAAGCTGAGGCAGCGGTTGAACGAGCAAGGCTCTGTTGATCAGAGAGGGAACGAGGGGGTTGACAATGAGTGACTTCGAGCGCGAGGAGCGGGCCTTCCGGGCCGCCCTGGCCCGTGCGGCCGACGGCTTCGAGCCGCGGAAGCTCGCGATCCCCGGGGCGTCTGAAGAGTCTGGACCGGCCGACCTGTCCGACGAGCGTGACAAGACCGAGGAGAAGTCTCCCGGACGCCGGAAGGCGCCCTGGATCCTGGCTGCTGCCGCCGCCGTGCTGGCAGTCGTCGGCCTGGGTGGCGTGGTGGCCAACCTCCAGCCCACCGGTGGCGGTGGTGAGAGCACGGCCGCGAGCGACGCCTCCGGAGACGAGGACAGTGCAGGCGACGCGCCCAAGGCGTTCGGTGCGGACGAGGCGGCCCCCGAAGGCACCTACGTCGAGCGCGGCCGCACCGACCTGCCCGCGCCGGCCGACGGGAACCGCTGGGCGGTCCGCTACGACATCGCCTTCCAGGTGCCCGAGGAGTGGGCCGACGCCACGGCACCGGCGCTGCCGGAGTGCATCGCGGAGCCGGGTGACCAGTGGGACACCGTGCCGCGGACGCCCTACGTCGCGAACATCACCAATCAGCCGGTGCCGGCGATCGCCTGCAACGAGACCAAGGACCGCGACTTCCCGCCGCAGTTCGGCAAGGTGCCGTTCTCGCTGTGGCAGCCCTACGTCCTGATCGAGAAGCCGGGCAAGGGCGCCACCCTCCAGACCGGCTCCTGGGAGCACCAGGGCTGGCTGCTGACCCGGGTCCAGGTCGGGGAGAGCGACGCCTACGCCACGATCCTCACCGGTCCGGGTGACGAGAAGGTCAACTACGAGATCAAGGGCTCGCTGCGGACCGTGGCGAAGGACCCCTACGGTTGCGAGACCTCCTCGCCGCTGGCCGAGGGCGACCCGGTGCGGCCGAAGACCGACCCGAAGACCTCGCCGCTTGCGGGCGATGCCCCGGAGTCGATCGCGATCTGTCGCTACGAGCCGTCCTCGGCCTCACTGACCGGGTCCCGAGAGATCACGGGCGATGACGCCGAAGGCCTCGTGGAGGCGATCACGAGCGCACCGGCCCGCTCCGGTCCCAACACGCCGCAGAACTGTGCCGCGGGGCAGCCGGTCACGGCGTACGTCATCCTGCGGATCTTCCGCGACGGAGGCGAGCCCGGGGAGGTCTACGTGAACTACGAGAACTGCGACGACCACGGGTTCTACGACGGCACCACCGTGCACGAGCTCACCGCGGCGGCCTGCCGGCCGGTCTTCGCCGAGGAGCCGGTCACGATCTACTCGGCTCAGGGCGACGTCGCCAAGGTCTGCCTCCCCTGACCCTCGGTTGCTGGCCGCCCCCGCTCGGGGAGGACGGCCAGCAACCGAGTAGTGCGCCAGGCTGCGTAGAGGAAGAGCAGCACCAGCAGGCCGTTGCGCCAGGCCAGCACCTCGGTGATCCACGGTGAGCCGATGTCGTCGAAGGTGAGCATGTAGCCGTACATCCGCGGGAAGATCTCGTGGGTCAGCAGCGTCACCACGACCAGCACGACCGACCAGATCCCGAGCTGCCGGCGAGCCCGGCCGCGGAGCAGGACCAGTCCGGCGGAGGCGGCGGGGAGCAGCCAGAGCATGTACTGAGGGCTGAGTACCTTGTTGGTCACCAGGAACGCGGCCACCGTCGCGAGCACCAGCCAGACGATCGTCTCCTCGGTCCGCTCACCGCGGGAGAGGCGTCGCCAGGCGAGCACCCACCAGACGATGACGAGGGCCCCGGCGACCACGGAGGCGACCGTCGCCGCGAGGAGCAGCGCCTCGACGCGCGGGCCGCTGATGTCGTACGCCTTCCACTCGGTGTAGTCGATGGCGTAGCCGCTCTCCGGACCGCCGTGGCCCCACGCGTACATCGCCGGCGTCGCGAAGACCGACTCGATCTGCAGGCCCCGCTCGCTCTGGTAGTTCAGCGGCGTCCAGAGGCGGTCCCAGCCACCGAGGACGAGACTCAGCCCGGCCAGGGCGATGCCGGTGCCGGCGACGGTCAGGATGACCCCGCGGCGGGTGGCGCGGTTTGCGGCGAGGGCCGGGATGACCAGGATCGGCCAGTACTTCGCGCCGGTGGCGAAGGCGGCGAACGCCGCGGCCACCTTCGGTCTCGTGACCGCGTAGAGCACCGCCAGGCCGACCATGATCCCGGGGAAGAGGTCGAAGCGGGCGTACGCCGTCGCGCCCAGCGCTGGGACCGCGACCAGCCACAACGCCTCCGCGCCGGAGATCCCGAACCTCGGGTGCTTCCCGCGGCGGTTGCGGATCAGCAGCACCATGAAGAGCAGATCGGTCAGCGCCGCCATCGCCAGCACGGCCACGATGTAGGCCTCGCCGCCCAGATCGAGCAGGCCGATCGCGGCGTACGGGATCCAGAGCAGGAGCAGCGCCGGCACCGGATACTCGACCAGCGTCCCCGCGACGCCGTCCTGGGCGAGGCCGCCGAGGCTGTCGCGGTAGTAGTTCACGTCGCCCACCACGCCCCACTCCGTGCCCCACCAGGAGAACTGCTCCTGCGCAGCGGCCGGGAAGCCGTAGAGGATCACCACCCACCCCCGGGTCACCAGCCATGCCAGGGTGACCAGGAGATATCGCCGAGAGAAGGTGATCACACAGCGATCATGACATTGCCGTCCTCGTCAGCGGGGCAGCCCGCTGGCGCGCCAGGCTCCGGGGCCGGGGTGGAGAGGCGTACGCAGCTGTGGGGTGCTCCACAAGGAGCGTGGCTTCTTCTTCGGGGCCTCGGTTGAACCCATCGCGGCGAAGACGGCCACGATCGCGGCCACGTCTTCGGGGGTGGCGTTCTGGTCGATGACCTTGAGCAGGGGCTTCTGCTCCTGGTTGTCGGTCACTCCGTGACCACCTTTCGTCTTTCAGCTTGGCTTACGTCGGGCTTTCGCCGAGTCGGCGCAATCCGGTCCTCGCTCGCTTCGCTTCGCTGCGGTCCGTTTGCGCCGACTCGGCGCGCTTGCGAAGAAGCAGGCAATATCCCGCTCCTCGCTCGCTGCGCTCGCATCAGAGCGGGATATTGCCATGCTTCTTCGCGGGCAGGGTCTCGCGCTTGGTGCGCAGCAGCCGCAGGGCGCGGACGACTTCGGCGCGGGTTTCGTGGGGTGGGATGACGGCGTCGATGTAGCCGCGTTCGGCGGCGATGTAGGGGTTGGCCAGGGTGGTTTCGTACTCGTCGATCAGCTCGGCGCGTTTGGCCTCGACGTCCCCGCCGGCGGCCTCGACCGCTGCCAGTGTCTTGCGGTGCACGATGTTGGCCGCGCCCTGGGCGCCCATGACCGCGATCTGGGCGGTGGGCCAGGCCAGGTTGATGTCGGCGCCGAGGTGTTTGGAGCCCATCACGTCATAGGCCCCGCCGTAGGCCTTGCGGGTGATGATGGTGACCAGGGGGACGGTGGCCTCGGCGTAGGCGTAGATCAGCTTGGCGCCGCGGCGGATGATGCCGTTGTGTTCCTGGTCGGTGCCGGGCAGGAACCCGGGCACGTCGACGAAGGTGATCACGGGGACGTTGAAGGCGTCGCAGGTGCGGACGAAGCGGGCGGCCTTCTCGGAGGCGTCGATGTCGAGACAGCCGGCGAACTGCATCGGCTGGTTGGCCACGATGCCCACGGGGCGGCCCTCGATCCGGGCGTACCCGATCAGGATGTTGGGTGCCCACAGCGGCTGGACCTCGAGGAATTCCTCATCATCGACGATGTGGGCGATGACCTCGTGCATGTCGTAGGGCTGGTTCCCGCCATCGGGGATGAAGGTGTCCAGCTCCCGGTCCAGATCAGTGATCTCCAGATCCGCGGTCTCCTCGAAAGCCGGGGGCTCCTCCATGTTGTTCGACGGGAGGTAGGAGAGCAGGGCCTTGACGTAGTCGATCGCGTCGGCCTCATCGGTGCCCATGTAGTGGGCCACCCCGGACTTGGAGTTGTGGGCCAGGGCGCCGCCGAGCTCCTCCATGGTGATGTCCTCACCGGTGACGGTCTTGATCACATCAGGCCCGGTGATGAACATGGCCGAGGTCTTGTCGACCATGATCGTGAAGTCGGTCACGGCCGGGGAGTAGACATGCCCGCCGGCACAGTTGCCCATGATCAGGCTGATCTGCGGGATCACCCCGGAGGCGTGGACGTTGCGTTTGAAGATCTCGCCGTAGAGGCCCAAGGAGACGACGCCTTCTTGGATTCGGGCGCCGGCGCCCTCGTTGATCCCGATCAGCGGGGAGCCGGTCTTGATCGCGAGGTCCATGATCTTGGTGATCTTCTCGCCGTAGACCTCGCCCAGGGATCCACCGAAGACGGTGAAGTCCTGGGAGAACACACAGACCTGGCGGCCCTCGATGGTGCCGTAGCCGGTGACCACGCCATCACCGAAGGGCCGGTTCTTCTCCAGCCCGAACGCGACCGACCGGTGCCGGGCCAGCTCGTCGACCTCCTGGAAGGAGCCCTCATCGAGCAGCATCTCGATCCGCTCACGAGCGGTCTGACGCCCCTTCGCGTGCTGCTTCTCCACCGCCTTCGCGGAACCGGCATGGACGGCCTCGTCAACACGACGCTCCAGCTCGGCCAGCTTCCCGGCAGTCGTGTGCAGGTCGATGACTGGCTCGTTCGTCGGTTCGGCGCTCACGTTGCTCCTTTGGACTTCGTGCGGTCTGAGGGTCAATCTAATCCCGTGCCACCTTTCGCGATGCGACGCCCGTCACTTGACCGCTCCCGGCTCGAAGCGCTGCCGGGCGGGTGGCGCTTCGAGATCCTCGACGAGACACCCTCGACCAATGCCGCGCTGGCCGAGCGTGCGCGCTCGGGCGAGGAGCCGGGCCTGGTGATCACCACCGAGCACCAGACCGCCGGCCGCGGGCGCCTGGACCGGGGGTGGATCACCCCGGCGCGATCGGCGCTGACGGTCTCGGCACTGCTGCGGCCCTCGCCCTCGATCCCGGTCGAGCGGTGGCCGTGGCTGCCGCTGATGACCGGAGTCGCGGTCGCGTCGGTACTGCGCACGAAGGGGTACGCAGCCGGGCTGAAGTGGCCCAACGATGTGCTCATCGAAGGTCGCAAGGTCTGCGGGATCCTGATCGAGCGGATCGAGACGTCCGAAGGCGCGGCCGCAGTGATCGGGTTCGGGCTCAACACCTCGCTGACGCGCGAGGAGCTGCCGATCGAGACCTCCACCTCGTTGGAGCTGGAGAGCGGGGCACCCGTCGACCGCACCGAGATGCTTGCCGCGCTGCTGGAGGAGCTGGGGGCTGCGTACGAGATCTGGGGGTCGGACCCCGACGAGCTCGCCCGCCGCTACCGGGAGCTGTCGGTGACCATCGGCGAGCACGTACGTGCCGAGCTTCCGGGCGGGGAGGTCTGGGAGGGCAGGGCCACCGAGATCGACGACTTCGGCCGGCTGGTCATCGCGACCGACGCCGGGTCGCGGATGGTCGGCGCGGGCGACGTCATCCACGCCCGGCTCCGCGGGCGGTCGTGACGTACCGAATGGCATGATCTGTTCGTGGCGAAATCGAAGCAGCCCGTCAACCTGACCTCGGCGGAGGTCGCCGAGAAGGCCGGCGTGAGCCTGGAGCAGGCGAAGCGTCTGTGGCGAGCTCTCGGGTTCCCGGAGATCAAGGACGACGAGGCGTTCTTCGACGAGGCGGACGTGCAGGCCCTGGCCAAGGCCAACGAGATCTCCGGCAACGGGCTGGTCAGCTTCGACCTCGTCGTCAACCTGACCCGCGGAATCGGGCAGTCGATGGCGCGCCTGTCCGACTACGAGGTCTCCGCGCTGCTGCACCACGTCGAGACCCAGAACGAGGACGACCGGACGCCCGCCGAGCTGCTGAAGGCGACCGTCTCGGTCTCCGAGCAGTTCGAGAGCGCGTTCGAGGAGATGATGATCTTCGCCTGGCGCCGGCACACGCGCGCCGCGCTCGCTCGGGCCGAGGCGTCGGTCGCCGGCCCCGAGGAGCAGTTGGGCACGGTCTGGCAGACGGTCGGGTTCGCAGACATCGTCTCGTTCACCGCGCTGTCGAACACGCTGACCGAGGAGAAGATCGGCGACCTGGTCGAGCTCTTCGAGTCGCGGTGTGCCGACGTGGTGGCGACCTGGGGCGGCCGGATCATCAAGTCGCTCGGCGACTCGGTGCTCTTCGTCAACGACGACCCGCTCCAGGCCTACGGCACCGCGGAGGGGATCATCAACGTGATCGGCCGGGACCCGCGGATGCCGGACGTACGTGTCGGGCTCGCCTCCGGCAACGTCGTCTCGCGTCTCGGAGACGTCTTCGGGCCGCCCGTGAACATGGCCGCGCGGCTGACCGCCGTCGCTCGCCGCAACCGGATCATCATCGACGAGGCGACCGCCGGGACGATGCCCGATGACGAGTTCGAGACCCGGCGCCTGGCCGCTCGACCGGTGCGAGGGTTCGGGATCGTGGAGCCCGTCGCGGTTCGCCGTGTCTGAATCGTGACCTTCGAGGGCGTTGCTGACCTGCGACTTCGCAGATCTGTTCACATTCCGTTGTAATTAACAGTCGATCAACACGGGGTGGCGACGGCTTTACCTGGCCATGCCTTGGTGGGCATGGTTGAGTGCGCCGTTCGGGGGCGCACGTTCGTCATGCCCATTTCGTTGCACATTGGCATGAAGATGTCAGTGGCAATATCGTGCAATCCTTTGCCAAGGGCTCTTTACCTCCCTAATGTCGGTCTCATGATCGAGGTACAGGAGATCAAGCTCGACCCGGAGACACGGCGAGCATGGCGGAACGATGAGGAGCTGACGCTCTCTCGCAAGGAGTTCGACCTGGTTCACGCCCTGATCAGGAGGGCTGGCAACGTCGTCTCCCGCGACGAGTTGATGAGGGACGTGTGGAACGCGACCTTCTACACCTCGTCGAAGACCATCGACGTACACCTGGGATGGGTGCGTCGCAAGCTGGGCGACGACCCCCGGAAGCCCCATCTGATCACCACGCTGCGCGGCAAGGGCCTGCGCTTCGAGAAGGCCTGACCTTCGTCCAACTGCCGGGGGTCAGGTTTCGCGGATTGCGTGAGGGGGATCCGCGAAATCGGCCCCGGCGGGGCAGTCTCATTACGCTGTCGCCGTGACCCTCGCACCGACACTCGCGATCATCGGCGGCGGCCAGCTGGCCCGCATGATGGCTCAGCCCGCAATCGAGCTCGGCCTCCCGCTCCGGCTTCTCGCCGAGGGCGAGGGCGTGTCGGCCGCTCAGGTCATCCCCGACCAGATGGTCGGCGACTACCGCGACCTGGACACGTTGAAGAAGGTCACCGAGGGCTGCGAGGTGGTCACCTTCGACCACGAGCATGTCCCGACCGAGCACCTGCACGCGCTCGAGGCCGCCGGAGTGGCGGTCCGCCCCGGCCCGGACGCGCTCGTGCACGCCCAGGACAAGGGCGTCATGCGCGCTCGGCTGACCGAGCTCGGTATCCCGTGCCCGCGCAACGCCATCGTGTCGTCCACGGCCGAGGTCGAGGCGTTCGGGTTCCCGTGCGTCCTCAAGACCACCCGCGGCGGCTATGACGGCAAGGGCGTCTGGGTCGTACGCGACGTCGCTGATGTCGCCGAGCCGCTTCGTGTCGCCGAGGAGGCGGGGGTCCAGGTTCTGGCCGAGGAGCTCGTCGACTTCCGTCGGGAGCTGTCCGCGATCGTCGCCCGTTCGCCGAGCGGCCAGGCCGCTGCGTACCCGGTCGTGCACACCTACCAGGAGAACGGCGTCTGCAAGGAGGTCATCGCTCCGGCGCCCGACCTCTCGCCCGAGCTCGCCGTCGAGGGCGAGCAGATCGCGCTGCGTATCGCCGGTGAGCTCGGCGTCGTCGGCATCCTGGCGGTCGAGATGTTCGAGACCGTCGACGGCCGGCTGCTCGTCAACGAGCTCGCCATGCGCCCCCACAACACCGGCCACTGGACCCAGGACGGCGCCGTCACCTCGCAGTTCGAGAACCACCTGCGTGCGGTCATGGACCTGCCCCTGGGCTCACCCGCGCCCCGCGCGAAGTGGTCGGTGATGGTCAACATCCTCGGCTCGACCCGGGACAACGTCGGCCGCCTCTACGACGGCTACCCCCACGCCATGGCCCGTGACCCCCACCTCCGCGTCCACCTCTACGGCAAGGAGATGCGCCCGGGTCGCAAGGTCGGCCACGTCAACGTCTACGGCGACGACCTCGACGACTGTCTCGAGCGCGCCCGCCACGCCGCCGACTGGTTCCAGGGCGACCTCGGCAACGACTCCGACTGACCTCGACCCTCGCCGAATCTGTAGTTCTGGGCGTCGAAACTGCACTTCTGGACATCGAGTCGGTAGTTCTGCAAACGCCAGAACCACTGACTCGCGCGCCAAAACTGAGGACTCGGCGTCCAGAAGTGAGGTCTCGGCCGCCAGAACTACAGATTCGGCGGGGGTCAGAGGCCTAGGCGCTGGCGTTCGGTGGCGACGACGTCGCGGGCGATCTCGGCGTCGGAGGCTTCGGCGGCGAGGGTGGTGGAGGGGTCCTCGGGGTGCGAGGTCTCGTACGCTTCGGGGCTGCTGGCGGCGGTGGCGCTGACCCGGGCGAAGTCGTCGAAGAGCTCGGCCTTGGCCGCGAGGATGTCGTGGATGCGCTGGTCGACGCCGATCTCGGAGAGCAGGCGGTGGACCTGGACGGACTGGAGCTGGCCCATCCGGCGGGCGCGGGCGATGGCCTGCCACTCGATGGTCGGCTTGAGCTGGGGCTCACAGATGACCACGACCGACGCCGACTGGATGTTGAGGCCCACCCCGCCGGCGACGATCTGGGTGACCAGCACGGCACCGTGTCCGGCCGCGGAGAACTCGTCGACCATCTGCTGGCGCTCCTCGGCGGGCACCGATCCGGTCAGGGGCCCGAAGACCTCGCCCGGCAGCAGGGTGACCAGGTCGTCGAGGACCTTCCTGAAGTGGGAGAACACGATCACGCGACGGCCGTTCTCCTCGGCCTCGCCGACGATCTCGACCAGCCGCTCGACCTTCGCCGACGAGGTGCCCTGAAGCATTGCGGCCTGGCGCATGGCCATGAAGTTGCCGTCGCGGACGCATTCGGCGTACGCCCGCTCGTCGGCGACGGACAGGGGCAGCCAGTCCTCGACCTCGACGAGGTCGGGGAGCTCGGTGAGCACGTCCTCCTGGTTGCGGCGCAGGTAGACCGGGGCGACCTGCTTGCGGAACCGGTGGGGGTTGAACTCGTCGGCGGAGAGCAGCAGGTCGGGGCGGAGATAGGAGACCAGGTTGCGGAACTCGTCGATGCGGTTCTCCATCGGCGTGCCGGTGAGCAGGATGGCGCGCTCGGAGGCGTCGAGGACGCGGCGTACGCGTTCGGTGCGCTGGGTGCGCGGGGACTTGATCATGTGTGCCTCGTCGACCACGACGCAGGCGACCTCGACCTGGTCGAGGAACGGCTGGATCGCGTTGAGCGTCTCGTAGGTGGTCACCGCGACGCCGCCCTGCTCGACCCAGATCTTGGCGGCCTTCAGACGGCGGTTGCCGTGGAGACGGTGGGGGATCAGGGTCGTCTTCGAGTCGGTCTCGCGCACCCAGTTGGTGACCACGGCAGCGGGGCAGACGACCAGCGTGTGGGACGCGCCCATCGCGTGCAGGTGGGCGAGCACGGCCAGTGACTGGAGCGTCTTGCCGAGCCCCATCTCGTCGCCGATGATTACCTTCATCTGCACCAGCGCGAACCGGACGCCGAAGTGCTGGTAGCCGCGCAGCGAGGCGGTCAGGTTGTTGGTGCGCAGGTCCTGGGCACGCACCGCCTCGATGATCTCGGCGGACAGGTCACCGTGGATCTTGTCCTCGTCCTCGGTGAGGAAGCCGAGCTCGGAGAGCATCGCGTAGTAGTCGGCCGGCCGCTTCTCGAAGTCCTCCCACGGGTCGGCCGGCCGGTTGCCCGGACGGATCCGGCGGGCCATCTCGGCTCGGTGGGCGATCGCCCGCAGCGCGCTCTGGAAGTCCTCGAGGCTGGCCGCGTTGGCCAGGATCAGATGGAACCTCGCGCCGCCCTTGGACGGCTGAGTGAGCGACCGGGTCAGCGGCCGCAGCGACTGGACCAGGGCGAGCTCCGCCCCCGCGTCCTTCGTACGCCTCCCGGCCTCCCACTCCGCCAGCCGCGCGAGCAGCCTGGTGGCCGCCGGGGTGCGGCGCTCGTGGTCGATGGCGAGCGGCATCTCGTCGTAGGTGCGCTGCCACAGCGCCTGCGCGGCCTCCTGCATCCGCATCGCCGTGGCCGGGCCGACCCCGGGGAGCTCTCGCAGGTCAGAGGTGGGATGGATGACTTCGTGGACGGTGCGGATGCCGGCGTCGAGAAGGGGGTCGATGCGCACGAGGTCGGCGAGATCGTCGACCGGCAGCGACCTGACCGCGGTGTCGGTGTCCGCGCTCCGGACCGCGTTGGCGGCGTCGGTCGCGGCACGGCGCGCGGGTTCCTCGGATCGCCTGGCCTCGTTGAGAGCCTCACCCTCGTTGCGAAGCACCAGGACGCCCTTGCGCGGCGCCAGCACCGCCTCCGAGCCCAGCCCGGCGAGCGCCTCGAGGAGGCCGACGCTCGGGAGCAGCGCCTCGCGGATCCGCACCCGGCGCCGGGCCGGAAGCCTGCTCAGCTCGCCGAGCCGTGCCGGTGCCTGGACCTCGCCGGCCCAGCGATGCAGGTCGAGGATCCGTCGGCCGGCCAGCTCCGCGTCCTCGCGGCGGCTCCCGCGCACGAACAGCCGACGGGCACCGGCCGCCTTCTTCGCCTGCGCCACGTCCTCCACGGCGGCGGTCAGCGCGTCGACGAGCTCCTGGGTGGTCCCCTCGACGGGGTCGAGCGCGTGCCGCCGCGCGATCGCGGCCAGCCGAGGTCCGTCGTTCCGGTCGAGCCCGATGCTGCGCCAGGCCACCTGGGCGGCGCGCTTCAGCTCGGCCGCGCTCTCCCGGTAGTGGTCGACCGCTTCGGCCGCCTCGTGCTCGATCTCGGCCCGGGCGCCGATTGCCGACCGAGCCTGACGGGACCAGGACGAGACCTCCCGCAGCCGGGATGGCAGCGCCTTGCGCTCCGCCTTGGTCAGCCCGGTGAACCGCTCGACCGCGGTCGGGTTCGGTGGCGCGCTGACAACGACGTCGGTGCTCGTAGGTCGATCCATCTGCCTTGGTGGGGGTCGTGGGGGAGGAGTGCCAGCACACTAGCGGGCAGGACCGACACTCAGATGACAGGCAGAGGTCGGGGCCATGACGCGACCCCCTCGTCGAGCGCGACCTCCGCGTCGGCCTCGGCCGCCGCCTCGGGGTCGTGGGTGGCGAGCACGACGATCGCGCCCCGCGCCGCCTCCGCCCGGAGCGCGGCGATCATCCGCTCCCGGTTGCCGGCGTCCAGATCGCTGGTGGACTCGTCGGCGAGGATCACCGCGGCCCGCATCGCGAAGGCTCGGGCGAGCGCGACGCGTTGCTGCTGACCGCCGGAGAGCTCGTCGACGAGGTGGCGTCCGGACTCTGCGAGGCCGACCAGCTCGAGTGCGGCTGCGGTGCGCTCGAGCGCCTCCCGGGGTGGCACCTTGCGGGCAAGCATCGGTACCAGGACGTTCTCCTCCGCGGAGAGCGCCCCGGCGAGACCGTTGCCCTGGGGGATGAGGGTGACGCCACGGTCGGCGGCGTCGTCCCGGCCGGCCAGGGGCGCTCCGTCCAGGTTCACGGATCCTGCTGCTGGGCGCCGGGCGCCGGCCAGCGCCCACAGCAGCGACGACTTCCCGGCGCCGGAGGGACCGGTGACCGCCAGCATCACGCCCGTCCCGAGGCCGAGATCGATCGCCTCGACGGCAACCAGGTTCCCGTACGTCACTGTCAACCCGTTCGCGCGAAGCTCACTCATCGCTCGCCTCCTCGCGCTCGGGAACGAGCTCATAATGACCGTCCACCGGATGGAAACGGACCAGTGTGCCTGGAGGAAGCACGTCGCGTACGTGGCCGGGGAGCGGGAGCGAACCATCTGCCGTCACCACGGCGTACTCCTCGCCGCTGCGTCCCTCGCCGCCGATACGGCCGTCGCGGATGGTGACCGTGCGGGGCAGGAACGAGGCGACGTGCGGATCGTGGGTGACGAGTACGACGGTCGTGCCGTGGGCGCGGTTGATCCAGGCGAGCCGCTCGAGGACGACGTCGCGGGCGGCGTGGCCAAGCTGGCTGGTCGGCTCGTCGGCGAGAACGAGGCCGGGCCGGGTGGCGAGAGCGACCGCCAGTGCGACGAGCTGCAGCTCACCAGGGGTGAGGCCGGTCAGCGGACGGTCGGCCACGTCGGCGATGCCGAGCTCGCTGAGCACCTCCTCAGCGGTGGGCAGATCCTTGGTCGCGCGGGCCGCGCGCTGCGCGAAACCCACGTTGGCCGCCGGAGTGGCGTAGGGCAGCAGGTTGCGTCCGGCGCCCTGGAGCATGAGTGAGACCTGGGTTGCCCGGAGCCGGTCCAGCTCCCTCGCGCTGGCCGATGAGACCTCGTGTGCGCCGACGAAGATCTTTCCGGCGCTGGGCCGGAAGACACCGGCCAGGAGGCTCATCAGCGTCGACTTCCCGGATCCTGAAGGGCCCAGCAATCCCATCAGCTCGCCGGGTCGCACGTCGAGATCGACGCCGGAGAGTGCGGCCACGTCGTGTCCCTCTGCGTGATAGATGTGCACCAGGCCATGGGTGCGGATCGCCATTCCTGTGCTCATGCGGTCTCCCGGAGCCGGTCGAAGCGCGCCGCGGCCGCGACCGCCCGGCCGAGAAGGGCGGCGGCCGTGCCGAGGACCAGCAGGCAGCCGAGGGTGGTCAGCCCGACCGCTGGCCACGGCACGGACAGGTCGGTGGCATCGACCGCGGGCTCGACGGTGAAGAGCGGTATGTCGGGCAGAGTCAGCAGCGTGGCGAGCACGCCGGCTCCGGCACCGGCGAGGACGCCGAGCACCACAGGAAGCAGCTGTGTGCCGCCGGGGAGCCGCTTGACCGTGCGCCGGTCGACACCCGCCAGCCAGAGCGAGGCAAGATCGCGAGCGCGGGCTCGCCAGCCGGTCACCGCGAGCACGCACAGTGCGAGCACGGCGATCGCCACGGCGGTGAGGCCGACCACGACGCCGAGCCGCAGGCTCCAGGCGGCGACGGACTCATCGAGGTCGCGGCGTACGTCTGTGAGCGTGCGGGCCGTCGTCACGTCGATGTCCTCGTCCGCGAGGCCGGCGCTGATGCGTTCGAGCAGCGCGCGGTCCTCGGAGGCGAACCACAGCGAGATCGTGGAGTCGTTGTCAGGAGCGGCCAGCTTCTCGGCCGTGGTGAGGTCGACGAGGGCGACGTCGGGACCGCCGCCGGGGACGCGGTCGATGCTGACGATCTCCGCGCCCTTCTGCTGGATGCCGTCGAGCCCGACGATCGTGGGATCCTCGTTCAACACCGCGCCGGACGTGAGGATCGGGACCGGCTCGCGGGCCTCTGCGTTCTCGAGTGCCTGCCACTGGGCGGCGCTGGGCCCCTCGGCGCCGAAGAGTGCGATCTTTCGGAACTCCTGCGGTTCGACGGCGAAGGTCGTCGCACCGCCGCCCGGTGATGCGGCACGTACGACCGGGGTCACCCGATCGCCTTCGGGGTCGAGGCCTGCGAGCACACGACGTACGGACTCGAGGTTGCTGGCCGTCGTGTTCTGCCCGTAGATCTCGGCTATCAGCGGCGCGCCGGCCTCCTGCTCCGCAGCGACCGCGCGGTTGCGTTCGCCGACGAGCAGGCCGCAGACCGAGAAGACGGCGAGGGCGCTGGCGACGGTGACCAGGGCGACCGTACGCCGCGTGGCGATGCTGCGCGAAGCATCGAGCAGCGAGACGCCGGCGCGTAGCCGGCCACGGCGCAGCAGCGTGCCGCCGACCCGCGTCGCGAGCGGGGTGAACAGCTGGGCGAGCATGAGACCGATGAGAGCCGAGAGCAGCGCCGGGGCGGCGAGCGCGATCGGCCCGGTCAGGCTGCCCGTCACGAAGGCGATCACGCACGCCCCGCACGCGGCTATCGCCACGGCCTCGCCCACGCTCGGTGCCCATCCGGGGCGGCGGCTGTGCGTCCCATGCAGCAGGGTGCCGAGCGGTTCGCGAGCGACTCGGTGGACCGCTGCGTACGTCACCAGGACGAGGACGGCCACAACCACCATGCCGGAGACGACCGTCCCCTGCGGAAGCTCGAAGGGCGGCTCGCTCGGAAGGGAGTGGGTTCGCGCAAGGTTCGAGGCAAGGAGCGCGACGGCCACCCCTGGGACGACCCCGACGAGCACGGCCGGGAGCAGCTCGCCCAGCAGCAAGGAGCGGGCCCCGGCAGCGCCCCGTCCTCGAAGCCGCGCGACCACCACGTCCGGTCGGCGCTGGTCCGTCGCCGCGAGCAGCATCATCCACAGGACGATCACCCCGAGCAGGCCCAGCTGGAGAAGGAGCAGCGGCACCATCGTCCGGCTCTGCTCGATCTGGGTCTCGACGCTGTCGGCCAGCTCAGGCAGCGTGGTCACTGTCCAGGCGATCGAGTCCTCGGAGAGGCCGCGCTCGGCCTCGGCCTTCTCGACGCGCACCCGGAGGGCACCCAGGTCGTCCCCGAGAGTGGTGAGCTCGTCGACCTCCACCACCTCGGTGCGCAGCCGAGAGCCGACCCAGGCCTGTTCGTTGGCGAGCAACGGTGTCGTGCCGCCGAAGGTCGACTCGTCGGTCAGCCAGACGTCGTGCTGGGCGGTGCCGCCGGCGGCGATGCCGGCCAGGCCCTCGAGGCGGAGCCCTTGCCACCATGTTTCGTCATCGGCCAGGTAGGTGCCGACGATCTCGAAGGCCACGATCGGTGTCGGCGCGCGTTGGAGGTTCTCGTCCAGGAGCGACTCCGTTGCCGGCGCGTGGACGGTGTCCCCGACCTCGAGTCCATAGGTCTCCGCCTCGTTCTCGGTGACCAGGATCTCGCGGGCCCCGGCGGGGCAGGTGCCTGCGGTGATCCTGATGTGGTCGCACTGGCCCTCCCGCCACCAGAGGTCGCCTCGAGGCACGCTCGAGGACTGGGGGCCGAGGTCGACCTCGGTGACGGCGACGCGTCCCACGACGGGATCGTGGAAGAGCGAGCGGGCCGGGAGATGCTGCTCGAGAGATGCCGGGGACGTACGTTTCAACAGGTACTCGACCGTCGGTCCAAAGAGCTGGAGATCGCGCTCGATGCTGGGCGCCTTCTCGAGAGTGACTGAGCTGGCCGCCTGCTGCATCGCCCGGTCGTAGAGCGGGGCGAAGACAGCGCACGCGGTGATGAGCGCGGAGAGCAGGGCGATTACCACGCCTTGGCCGAGCCGGTACCTCAGGGCGGACATCACCGGCACACGATCTCTTAACCTTGTGGAGCGCGACAGCGAATTACCCCCACCCTGTGATTCCGTTACCGCACCGTTAGGCGGCCCGGTTCCAGGCCAGGAGGACTCCTCGGCCTAGCCTTGGCCCATGAGCGCTCGTGTAGGCATCGTGATGGGATCCGACTCCGACTGGCCGACGATGAAGGCCGCGGCGGAGCTTCTCGACGAGTTCGGGATCGAGTGGGAGGCCGACGTGAAGTCGGCCCACCGGATGCCGCAGGAGATGCTCGACTACGGCCGCGAGGCCGCCGGTCGAGGCATCTCGGTGATCATCGCGGGCGCCGGCGGTGCCGCGGCCCTTCCCGGGATGCTCGCGAGCGTCACCCCGCTGCCGGTCATCGGCGTTCCGGTGCCGCTGAAGTACCTCGACGGCCTCGACTCGCTGATGTCGATCGTGCAGATGCCCGGCGGCATCCCGGTGGCCACGGTCGCCATCGGCAACGCCAAGAACGCCGGCATCCTCGCTGCCCGCATCCTCGGCGTCGCCGACCCCGAGCTGCAGCAGAAGCTGGTGGCGTACGAGAAGTCGCTGGCCGAGCTCGCCGCGGCCAAGGGTGAGGTCGTCCGCAACGCCACCTCCTGACCCTCAGGGCAGGAGCGAGAGCCCCTTGACCAGCTTGTCGATGATGCGGCGGGGCCGAAGAGGCTGACGGCGCAGTAGGACAGGTCGGCGCCGCGACTGTTCCCGACGGCGAACAGGTAGTCGTCGTACACCCTCGTGTGCTGCGCCTGCGTGGGCATGTCGATGACGGCGACGCCGGGCTGGGCGATGGCCTGTCGGCGCAGGTCGGTCAGCCGTTGGGCGGGTGCGCCCAGCACCGTACAGCCGATCCAGGGCAGGCCCGGGTGGGCCGACTCGTCGGCGTCGATCGCGTCCTCCCCGAGGAGCCCGGCCGTACGCTGCGTGGTCGCCCCCGCGACGCAGACGGCCGCGTTCACCGCGCGTCCTGCGGGGAGGGTCTGGTCGACGACGACCACCCACTTGTAGGGCACGTCCCGCGTGCTCGCGGACTGGTCGATCTCCTCGGGGGTGAACCCGATGGTGGCCGTCTCGACGCCTGTGCTCATCACTCTGACTCCTGTCATTCGCCAACTGATTCGCTGACAAGTCTTGGGAACGTCAGGTCAGATCGCAACTGAGCCGGTCAATGTCAAGTTGATCGGCTAATCTGGCGTGCATGGACGAAGTCGACCGTCAGATATTGGCCGCCTGGACGATGGATGCACGGCGGAGCCTTCGCGACATCGCCGCCGAGGTCGGCGTCTCGGCGACCACCGTGCACGACCGCGCGCGGGCGATGCAGCGGCGTGGGCTCATCCGCGGTGCGTACCTCGACCTCGACTTCCGTCAGATCGACCGCGGCGTGCAGGCTCTCGTCGCCGTACGCATCCGACCTCCCTCGCGCGCCAACATCGAGTCGTTCCGTGACTGGGTCGGCGCGCTCCCCGAAGCCGTCGGCGTCTTCGTCACCTCCGGGCGGATGGACTTCATCGTCCATGTGGCGGTCCCCGACAACGACGCGCTCTACGCGTTCGTGATCGACCGGCTCACCTCGCGGGCCGAGATCGCGGACGTGGAGACCTCGGTGATCTACGAGCACCTGCGGACGATGACGTTCGAGTCGTAGCCCTACTTCAGGGCGCCGGCCCGGTCGCGCTGGAACCAGATCTTGCTGGGGCAGGTGTCCATCACCATCGGCACCCCGGCCGCGGTGGTGCGCTCGAAGGCCGACTCGTCGACCACGCCCATCTGGAACCAGACGCCCCCGGCGCCGATCGCCACGGCCTCGTCGGCGAACTGGCCGGCGGCCTCGGAGCGGCGGAAGACGTCGACGACGTCGATCCTCCCGACGGCCGCGGCGGCGTCGGCCAGGGTCGCGTAGACCTTCTCGCCGAGCACCTCCTTGCCCTCCGCGGCGGCACCGGGGTGGATCGGGATGATCCGCTTGCCGTGCTGCTGGAGCTCCTGGGCGATCGAGTAGGCCGTACGCCACGGATCGCCCGAGAGGCCGACGACCGCCCACGTCTCGGAGTCGTCGAGGAGCTTGTCGATGGTGTCCTGGTCGAGCCACGCAACGGTCATGTAGAGGACAACAACAACGTGGGGCAGCGGATTCCGTGACCCGTCGACTTACTGGCCAGTAGCACAAGGCATAGACTCCGGGACATGAGTGCCGAGTACCCGTTGTTCGCCCTCTCCGAGGAGCACCAGGAGATCCGCAAGGCGATCCGTGAGATCTGTGACGCCAAGATCGCGCCGGCTGCTGCTGCGGTCGACGAGGAGGCTCGCTATCCGCAGGAGGCGCACGACGCGTTGGTCGAGACGGAGTTCTTCGCGCCACATGTGCCGGAGGCGTACGGCGGTGTCGGTGCCGACGCGCTCGCGACCGTCCTGGTCATCGAGGAGATCGCTCGCGCGGACGTCTCGGCCTCGCTGATTCCCGCGGTGAACAAGCTGGGCTCGCTGCCGGTGCAGATCGGTGGCTCCGAGGAGCTGAAGAAGAAGTACCTGGGCAAGCTCGCCGCCGGTGAGGGCAACTTCTCCTACTGTCTCTCCGAGCCCGACGCCGGCTCGGACGCCGCCAACCAGAAGACCCGCGCCGTACGCGACGGCGACTTCTGGGTGCTCAACGGTGTGAAGCGCTGGATCACCAACGCGGGCGTCTCGGAGTACTACACGGTGCTTGCGGTGACCGACCCCGAGAAGCGCTCCAAGGGCATCTCCGCGTTCGTGGTGGAGAAGTCGGATCCTGGGGTGTCCTTCGGTGCCCCGGAGAAGAAGCTCGGGATCAAGGGCTCGCCGACGCGCGAGGTCTACTTCGACAACGTACGCATCCCCGCCGACCGGCTCATCGGCGAGGAGGGTCTCGGGTTCACCTATGCGATGCAGACCCTCGACCACACCCGGATCACGATCGCCGCCCAGGCCGTCGGTGTCGCCCAGGGCGCGCTCGACTACGCGCTCGGCTACATCAAGGAGCGCAAGCAGTTCGGCAAGCCGATCGCGGAGTTCCAGGGCGTGGAGTTCATGGTCGCCGACATGGGCATGAAGATCGAGGCCGCCCGGCAGCTCACCTACGCCGCCGCCGGCCGTTCCGAGCGCGGCGACAAGGACCTCACCTTCTTCGGTGCCGCGGCCAAGGCGTTCGCGAGCGATGTCGCGATGCAGGTGACCACCGACGCCGTGCAGCTCTTGGGCGGCTACGGGTTCACCCGCGACTACCCGGTCGAGCGGATGATGCGCGACGCCAAGATCACCCAGATCTACGAGGGCACCAACCAGGTCCAGCGCATCGTGATGGCCCGCCAGCTCCTCGCCGGCATCCAGTCGACCCTGTGACCGATGGGGGCACTCGCCGGTGCTCGGCGAGTGCACCGATCGTTCATGTGCACGATCTATGCACCGGTGATCTCCTCAAGGGTGCACGGATCGTGCACGGGCGGCGGATGATGCCTTCATGGGGGACACATCCGGCGAGGACTTCGTCCTGGACACATCACGACCGTTCTCGCGAGCCGATGCCGCGAAGGCGAAGCTGAAGCCGAGCACGTTGCGCGGCCCGCGCTTCGTACGCCTCTTCAGCGGTGTGTACGTAGCCGCCGATGCGCCGCCGACGCCGCTGCAGCGCGTCCAGGCTGCCCTCGTGCCGTTCCGTGGCAACGGTTTCGCCAGTCATGCCTCCGCGGCCCGGGTCTATGGCGTGCCGATCCCGACGCTGCCCGACGAGCATGTGACGGTGACCGCCGGGTCTCACCGTCGTACGCATCCTGGGATCGTCTGTCATGTGCTGAAGAAGCCGCGAGCAGTGGTCCTCGACGGCATCGGGGTCTCCTCGCCCGATCAGCTCTTCGCCGAGCTCGGGAGTCAGTTGAGCCTGGTCGACCTCGTCGTTGCGGGCGACCATCTCGTACGCCATCACCGGGGCGTGACGCCGGCGACGTTGGCCGACTTCTCAGGCTCCGGGACGTTGCCCGGCTCGCGCCTCGCCGCGACGGCGGCGGGCTACGTACGCGACAAGGTGCGCTCGCCGATGGAGACCCGCTTGCGCATGCTGATCGTGCTCGCCGGGCTGCCCGAGCCGCGGATCAACGTCCTCGTGGGCACCGGGGACGGCATGCTCAAGCGGGAGCACGATCTGGTGTATGTGGCGTCGAAGACCGTCGTCGAGTACGACGGCAAGCAGCATCCCGCCGAGCAGTGGGAGCGCGACCTCGAGCGACGCGAGGAGGCCGACGACGATGGCTGGCGCATCCTGACCGTCGTCGCAAAGGGTCTCTTCCGTCGCCCCGACCTGACTGTGGCGAAGATCCACCGGGTGCTGCTGGAGCGGGGCGAACCGGGAGTGCCGAAGCGGCTCTCGGACGCCTGGCGCCCCCACTTCCCGGTGATCCGCTGACCGTGAACGATCTGTGCACTCGTGCTGGCTGATTGGAGCACGAATCGTGCATGTGCGCGATTGGTGCACTTCTGGGGTGGTGGAGGTGCACGGATCGAGCACGGCTCCACCCGGCTATCGTGTGTCGCATGGTGCGTGACGGGTTTCGGCTTCGGGAGTGGGAGGAGTCGGACGCCGCCGTTCTGCTCGCTGCGTACGACGGGGTTGGCATGGAGACCGAGCGGTCGGCGGATGTCGCCACCGTCGCGGACGCCGAGCGGTTGATCGCCGGCTGGGCCGAGGACGCGGCGGCCGACCGGGGCTACGCCTTCGCCGTGGTCGACGGCGACGAGATCCTCGGGCAGATGCGGGTCACCACCCAGCTGCGTGTCCACAGCATCGGCTGGATCTCCTACTGGACCCTCGAGAAGCACCGCGGGAGGGGCGTCGGCAGCACCGGCCTGAAGCTCCTGTCGAGGTACTGCTTCGACGAGCTCGACCTCTTCCGCCTCGAGACCGGCCACCGGCTCGACAACCCCGGATCGTGCCACGTCGCCACCGCCGCTGGCTTCGTCGTCGAGGGCCGTGAACGCCAGAAGCTGCTCTACGACGGCGTCCGCTACGACACCGAGACCCACGCCCGGCTGGCCACCGACCCCGACCCCGCCTGACGCCGAGAGGGCACCTACGTCGGCCGAGGCGTCGCTCGGGTCGGTCGAAGCGTCGCGTCGGTCGGCCGAGACGTCACGTCGGTCGGTCGAGGTGTCGCTCCGGTTGGTCGAGACGTCCCGCCCGTCGGCCGAGGTGTCGCTCCAGTCGTTCGAAGCGTCACTTACGTGAATCGAGACGTCTCCGGGTGTCGTCTCGGCCGACGTACGTGACGCTTCGGCGAGAGTGGCTGACGTCTCGGCCGGCGCGGGTGACGCTTCGGCCTGCGGGGCTGACGTCTCGGCCAGCGCGGGTGACGCTTCGGCCGACTGCGGCGACCTCTCGCGTCACTGTGGCGACCTCTCGCCCGACGTACGTGACGGCTCGCCCGACGTACGTGACGGCTCGGCCGACGTAGGTGACGGCTCGGCTGACGGAGGTGACGGCTCGGCTGACGGAGGTGACGGCTCGGCTGACGGAGCCGACGTTTCGGCGGGGGTCAGTCCTGGACTCGGCCGCGGAGCTGCTTGGTCTGGCCGCGCTGGCGCTTGGCGTCGAGGCGGCGCTCCTTGGAACCGCGGGTGGGTTTGGTGGGGCGGCGGGTGGGAGGGGGTGGGGCGAGGAGGGTGCGGATGCGGTCGGCGAGGCGCTCGCGGGCGGCTACCCGGTTGCGGTGCTGGGAACGCTGTTCGTGGGAGACGACGACGAGCGGCCCCGGGGAGCGGGCGAGGAGGCGGTCGCGCTGGCGCTCGTCGAGAGCGACGGAGGCGGACGGGTCCCAGGAGAGCTCGACACGGGAGTCGGTGGTGTTGACCGACTGCCCGCCGGGGCCGGGCGAGCGGGAGAAGCGTTCGACCAGCTCGGTGTCGGGGATGACGAGACCCTCGGGCAGCCCGGGGCCCGGTGGTACCCGAAGATCTTTCACCCCAAGAACCCTAGACCGCCGGTTTACGGAACGGCGGGCCCGGTCGAGTCGCGCACCACGAGCTCGGCGGGGACCCGCTGTCGCCGGGCACGCGCGCCGGGCTCCTTCAACGCCAGTGTCAGCGCGCGGGCTCCCATCTCGGCCATCGGCAGCCGGACGGTGGTGAGTCCGGGGGAGAGGTCCTGGGCGACGGCGACGTCGTCGAACCCGCTGACCGAGACCTGGCCCGGCACCGAGACCCCGGCACTGCGCAGCTGCGAGAGACACCCGATGGCCATGTCGTCGTTGAGGGCGATGACAGCGGTCGTACGCGGGTGGTCGGCGAGCATCCGGCGAATGCACTCGCGCCCGCCCTCGCGGGTGAACGGCCCCTCGAGGACGGGTACGTCGCGTGCGTCGAGACCCGCCGCCTCGAGCGCGTCGCGCACCCCGTCGAGACGGTCGGCGACGGTGGTCAGCTCCAGGGTGCCCGAGACGACCACGATGCGCCGGTGGCCCAGGCCGAGGATGTGCTCGGCGACGGCACGGCCGCCGGGGCGGTTGTCGGGCAGCACGCTGTCGACCCCGAGGTGGTGCTTGCCGACGACGGCGACCCGACCGCCCGCCTCCGCGTAGCGCTGCACCTCGAGTCGCATCGGTGCCTCCACCGAGGCGTCCACGAAGCCCGACCCCGCGATCAGGATCGCGCCGACGCGGTTGGCCACCAGGCTGCGTACCTGCTCCACCTCGGCCTCGGGGTCGCGGCCGGTGTGGCAGATCTGCACGGTGCGCCCGTGTTCGGCGGCGAGGCTGAGCACGCCGCTGGCGATCTCGGAGAAGTAGGGGTCGCCGATCTCGTGCACGACGAGCCCGATGGTCGCGGTCGATCCGCTGGCGAGCGAGCGGGCATGGAGATTGGCGACATAGCCGAGCTCGCGTGCCGCCTGGCGGACCTTCTCGGCCACCGAGTCGCTGACACCGGGGGTTCCGGAGAGCGCGCGGGACGCGGTTGCGATCGAGACGCCGGACGCATGCGCGACGTCGATCAGGCGGGGGGAGCGGTTGGTTCGGACCATCGATGCCCCTTGTCGTCAGGAATGTGACTCTTGCCACACTAAGCGAGAGTCGGTAACGTCATCGTAAACGCTTACGTAAGCGCTTTCGTAGAGGAGACCCGCAGATGCGCTTCACGAAGACCCCCACCGCGAGCAAGCGGTCAAGAGCAACCCTGGCTGCCGCGGCGGCCGTGACTCTCGCCTCCACCCTCGCCGCCTGTGGTGCAGCCGAGGAAGGAGGCGGCGACGACGAGATCGTGATCGGCATCTCGCTTCCCCTGACCGGCGACTTCAGCGAGCCCGGCAAGGGCATCCAGCGCGGATACGAGGCCTGGGCCGAATACGTCAACGCCAACGGCGGCCTGCTCGGCCGTGACGTACGCCTGGAGATGCTCGACGACCAGTCCAGCGCCGAGCGAGTCGCCGCCGACTACGAGAAGCTGATCAACCAGGAGCAGGTCGACCTGGTCGTCGGCCCGTTCTCCACCCGCCTGGTGATCCCGGCCGCCCAGGTCGCTCAGGACTACGGCTACCTCTTCGTCGAGCCTGCCGGCGCGGCGCCGGAGGTCTTCGAGGAGGGCTTCGAGAACCTCTTCTACGCCGCCCCCGCCGTGGCGAACGACCACTACAAGCTCCTCGCCGAGCACATCCTCGCGATGCCCGAGAGCGAGCGACCCAAGACCGCTGCGTACGCCTCGATGGACGACCCGTTCGCCCAGGGCACCGCCTACGGGCTCAAGGACGCGCTGGAGGAGGGCGGCATCAAGACCGTCGCGGACGAGGTCTACCCGCCCAACACCACCGACTTCAGCAGCATCGCGGCCAAGATCGCCGACACCAAGGCGGACATGGTCGTGGGCGGCAGCCAGTACCAGGACGGCGTCAACCTGATCGTCGCGCTGCAGCAGCTGAACTACCAGCCCAAGCTGGCCGCGTTCTCGACCGCGCCGACCGAGACCGAGTTCGCCGAGGCGATCGGCGACAAGACGCAGGGCATCATCGCGCCCACCGGCTACACCACGAAGGCGGACTACCCCGAGAACCAGGAGTTCGTGAAGTTCTACGAGGAGAAGCACGGCGAGGCGCCGGGTGAGGACGAGGCGAACGCCTGGACCACCGGTCAGGTCGTCGCGGCGGCGGTCGAGGCGGTCGAGTGCGCCGAGCCCGACCCCGACTGCCAGGCCAAGCTGATCGACTGGCTGCACGAGAACGAGGTCGAGACCGTCGTCGGGCCGCTGAGCTGGGACGAGAAGGGTCGTCCGCAGAGCGCCCACATGATCCAGCAGTGGGTGGACGGCGAGATCAAGATCGTCCTTCCTGAGGACCAGGCCGAGGCCGAGTTCGTCTTCCCGAAGCCGGCGTGGTGAGTCCATGTCGATGTCGCTCCTCCTGCAGAGCCTGATCCTGGGGCTGCTGCTCGGAGGCCTCTATGCCCTGCTCGCCGCCGGCCTGACGCTCTACTTCGGTGTCATGCGGGTCGTGATGATCGCCCACTCCGCGTTCCTGATCCTGGCTGCGTACCTGGCCTGGTTCTTCACGACGCAGACCGGGCTCGACCCGCTGCTCTCGCTGATCATCACCGTGCCGCTCTTCTTCGCGGCCGGCTACGGGATGCAGCGCGCGCTGCTCTCCCGGCTGCGGCCGGCGACGCTGACGATGATGTCGGTGCTGCTGACCTTCGCGATCGCGCTGGTGATCGAGGGCGGACTCGGCTACCTCTTCTCCGGCACTCAGCGGCGGATCCAGCTCGGCTACTCCAGCGCGAGTCTGGAACTGTGGGGAGCGCGGATCGCGGTGGTCAAGCTGGTCGCCTTCGGGTTGGCCGCGGTCTCGCTCCTCGCGCTCTACCTGCTGCTCAAGAAGACCCGCTTCGGCCAGGCGCTGCGCGCCACGATCCAGCACCGTGAGGCCGCCCAGCTGCTCGGCATCGACACCGACCGGATCGCCGGCTTCGGCTTCGGGCTCGGCCTGGCGACCGCGGCGGTCGGTGGCACCGCGCTCGCGCTCGACGCCACCATCTACCCCTCGCTGCACTGGCACTGGATCGGACCGCTGATGGCGATCATCGTGATCGGCGGCCTCGGGTCGATCCCCGGTGCTGCCGTCGCGGCGATGGTCCTCGGGGTCGGCCAGGCCCTGCTGCAGATCCCGATGGGCACCACCTGGGCGCAGACGGTCTTCTACCTCGCCCTCTTCGCCACCCTCATGTTCCGCCCCCAGGGTTTCTTCGGAGGTCGTCTTGCTCAGCGCTTCTAGACACAGCCGTACGTCTTTGGTGACCAAGCTGGTCGGGGCAGCCGTCCTGCTCGGCCTCGTGCTCGCCTTCCCGGCGCTCGCGCCGGACCCGTTCATCTTGTCGGTGGGCGTGGTGATCGCCAGCTACGCCGCGCTCGCGGTGGCGTGGAACTTCGTCGGCGGGCTGACCGGCTACATCTCGCTGGGACACGCCGCCTACTCCGGTCTGGGTGGCTACGCCACCGCGCTGCTGGTGACCGAGGCCGGCGTGAACCCGTGGGTCTCGATGGTCGTCGCGGCCGTGCTCGTGGGCCTCGCCGCCGTGCCGATCGGGATCGCGTCGCTGCGGGTCCGGGGCGCCTCGTTCGTGATCGTCTCGATCGCGCTGGTGCTCATCCTGCTGCTGGTCGCACAGAGCTGGGCCGAGGTGACCGGCGGGTCGAACGGGCTGCGGGTGCCGCGGCCGTTCGGCCCCGACGTACTCCGGCCCGAGCAGCACGAGCGGTTCTTCTACCTGTTCGTCGGGCTGACCCTGATCGCGCTCGCCCTGTGGTGGGTGATCGACCGCTCCCGGCTCGGCACCGGGCTCAAGGCGATCCGGGAGGACGAGGACAAGGCCCAGGCGCTGGGTGTGCCCACGTTCGCCTACAAGCTGGTCGTCTTCGTCGTCTCGGCGTTCATGACCGCGATGGCGGGAGGGATGTACGCCCTCTGGTTCGGCTCGCTCGACCCGATCTTCCAGTTCTCGATCCTGACCGGCTCGTACCTGGTGCTGATGTCGCTGCTCGGCGGCGTACGCAGCCTGCTCGGCCCGGTCGTCGGCGCCGTGATCGTGGGCTATGCGGTCGAGTTCTTCAAGAACCAGTACGGCGACACCCAGCTGCACCTGGTCGCGCTCGGTCTGCTGCTCGCCCTCGTCGTGCTCTTCATGCCCGACGGGGTCATCCCGTGGCTGACATCGCAGCTCGACCGATTCCGCCCCGGCGATACCTCGATCCGTGAGGTCGACGCCGCCCAGCTGGCCGAGGAGCGCAAGGCGCTCGAGGAGGCGAAGTCATGACCGATCCGATCAAGCACGGTCTGGAGACGGACGGCCTGACCAAGTCCTTCGGCGGCGTACGCGCCGTGGACGGGGCGACGGTCAGCTTCCAGGAGGGCAAGATCAACGCCCTGATCGGCCCGAACGGGTCGGGAAAGACCACCTTCTTCAACTGCGTGACCGGGATGATCCGGCCCGACTCGGGCACCGTGACCTACCAGGGCCGCGACGTGACCGGTCATGCACCTCACCGGATCGCGCGGGCCGGGCTCGGGCGCAGCTTCCAGCTGTGCCGGATCTTCCCGCGGATGACGGTGCTCGACAACGTGCTCGCCGGGGTGCGGTCGACAGGGCTGGCCCACCGGCTGCGCGGGGCGCACAACCCCGACGACATCGCCCGGGCGCGGGAGCTGCTGGCCCGGGTCGGCATCGAGCATCTCGAGCGCAGCGAGGCCCGTGACATCTCCTACGGGCAGCAGAAGCTGCTCGAGCTCGCCGGGGTGCTGATGGCCGAGCCCGACACGATCATGCTCGACGAGCCGGCCGGCGGCGTGAACCCGGCACTGATCGGGAGGATCGCCACGCTCGTGCGCGAGCTCAACGCCGAGGGCCGCACCTTCGTCATCGTCGAGCACAACATGGAGCTGGTGATGAGCCTCTCCGACCATGTCGTGGTCTTCGACCGCGGCCGCCCGATCGCCTCCGGTGCGCCGGCGGACGTGCAGACCGACCCACGAGTCCTGGAGGCCTACCTTGGTGTCTGAACCTCTCCTCGAGCTGCGCGACATCGAGGCCGGCTACGGCCGTGCCGCCCTGGTGCTGCGAGGCCTCACCGTCACCGTTCCCGCAGGTCAGATCGTCTGTCTGGTCGGTCCGAACGGGGCCGGCAAGTCCACCGTGCTCAAGGTCGCCAGCGGGATGCTCACCCCACGCTCGGGGACCATCACGGTCGACGGCAAGGACGTCACCCGCAACGGGCCGCAGCAGATGCTGCGCGCGGGCATGGCCCACGTCCTCCAGGGCCACTCCGTCTTCAAGGAGATGACCGTGGCCGAGAACGTCGGGCTGGGCGCCTACACGGTGCGCGACACGGCCGCGATCCAGGAGCGGACCGACTTCGTGAAGAGCCTCTTCCCGGTCGTCGCCGAGCGGTGGAACACCCTCGCCGGCGCGCTCTCGGGCGGGCAGCAGAAGCAGGTCGAGTTCGCCCGCTCGCTGATGGTCAGCCCGAAGGTCGTGCTGCTCGACGAGCCCAGCATGGGCCTGGACCCGAAGACCACCGCCACCGTGTTCGAGCAGGTCGTACGCATGCGGGACGCCGGTCTGGCGGTCCTGCTCGTCGAGCAGAACGCCCGGCGTGCCCTGGAGTCGGCGGACCTGGGGTGCGTACTCGATCTGGGGAAGGTGCACATCGCCGGTCGGGCATCCGACCTGCTCGCCGATCCGCGGATGGCGGAGCTCTATCTCGGGGGAGCCGCAACGACCTCAGCAGGGGCCACCGACGGTCCCGATTAGGGGAAGGAAGAAGCAGCCATGAGTTGGAACAGGAGATCGACGCTGAACCGAATGGTGGGGCGAGGCGTACGCGCCGGTGTGATCGCCCTCGCAGTGGCCCTGGCCGCTCCGCTCGCCGGAGCCCAGGCCCAAGAACATGCACAGCCCACCGAGGGCCCCGGCCTGGCCGTGGTCAAGCCCAGGGCCAGCCTGGCCGACTGGGATCCGGTGACCGATGACAAGTGGGCCTTCGAGAAGGGTCAGGTGATCCTGACCGAGCCGGGGACGGCACAGCCCGGCCCGCGGCGCCCCTTCGAGTACGCAGTGGTGACCAAGGGTCCCGAGCTCGGCTCGCTGACCTACCGCGCCGAGGTCCGCATCGACGAGGCGGTCGAGGTCACCAACCGAGACGTGATCCTGGTCTGGAACTACCAGTCCCCGACGCGCTTCTACTACGCCCACCTCTCGACCGACAACACCATCTACCCCCACAACGGCATCTTCGTGGTCAACGACGCCGACCGGCTGCGCATCGACGAGCAGTGGAACGGCTCGGTCGGCGCGGAGCCGTCGATCACCGACGCCGCCTGGCACGACGTACGCCTCGACTACAACGCCCGCACGGGCGCGATCGCGGTCTACCTCGACGGTGCCGACGAGCCCCGGATGACCGCCACCGACACCACCTTCGCCGGAGGCCGGTTCGGCTTCGGTTCCTTCGACAACTTCGGCCGCATCCGTGACGTCACCGTCGCGGGGCTACGTCATCGCTGATACCCCTCGGTAAGGAGAAGAGCCCATGGAAACCTCACGTCTATGGGGCAGACAGGCACGCGCCGGCATCGCCGTCGGCGCCATGCTCGCCGCGCTGCTCACCCCCGCACTCTCTGCCAACGCCGCCATCCCCGGCAGCGAGCCCGTCCCCGATCCCATCCCCGAACAGCCCGTACGCAGCAGCCTCGGTCTCGTGCTTGAGGAGGTCACGCAGCTCCCCGAGACCGAGCCCTACCCCGCCCCCACCGACCAGCGCCTCGTACGCCACAACCGCATCAACTTCATCGGCGAGGTCCCCGACGGCTCGGGCCGGATGTACGTCCCCGACCTCAACGGGCCGATGTATCTGCTCGACCGCGGGCAGCAGCACGAGTATCTCAACGTGAAGGACCACTTCCCGGACTTCTGGTCCGGTGCGGGTCTGGGCAGCGGAGCCGGTTTCATCACCTTCCACCCCGACTTCGAGAAGAACGGGCTCTTCTACACCACCCACACCGAGCGCTTCGGAGGCTTCGCCAAGACGCCCACCTTCCCGTCCCAGACCAATCCCGGCTCCGGGCGGACCGTCAGCGTCGTGACCGAGTGGGATGCCACAGACCCGACCGCCGACACCTTCGAAGGCACCAGCCGTGAGGTGATGCGGATCGACTTCGCAGGCCAGATCCACGCCATCCAGCAGATCGACTTCAACCCGACCGCCGAGCGCGGCGACGAGGACTACGGGCTGCTCTACATCGCCTCCGGCGACGGCGGCAACGGGGTGAAGAGCGACGACCCGCAGAACCTCGCCAACCCCTTCGGCAAGATCCTGCGGATCGACCCGCTCGCCCGCGACGGCCGCAACGGGGCGTACGGGGTGCCGGAGAGCAACCCGTTCGTCGACCGGGAGGGCGCGATCGGCGAGATCTGGGCGTACGGCATGCGCGACCCGCACCGGTTCTCCTGGGACGTCGAGAAGGGCACCCTCCTGCTCGGCCACATCGGTCAGCACGCGATCGAGGGCGTCTACGACGTACGGGCCGGGGACAACCTCGGCTGGAGCGAGATCGAGGGCCGGCTGCTCTACGACAACACCGACGAGTGCGCCCTCTACACGGTCCCCGACGACTACGACATGTCCGGCTACACGCTCCCGGTCGCGTCCTTCGACCACGACCCGCCGGCCAACTACTCCTGCACCTCCGACAGCGGCCACGCGGTCAGCGGCGGTGTTGTCTATCGCGGGAAGCTGGACAACCTGCGGGGCAAGTACGTCTTCGGTGACCTGGTCAACGGCGAGGTCTACTGGACCGACGCCAAGCAGATGCGCCGGGGCAGCAGCCGCGAGGCGACCCTGCACGAGATGCAGCTCTTCGACACCTCCGGCAAGCGGCTCTCGATGCAGGACTTCGTCGACGACCCGCGCGTCGACCTGCGCTTCGGCACCGACTCGCGTCGCAACCTCTACCTGCTGGCCAAGGCCAACGGGAAGATCTGGAAGGTCGTGAACACGGTGCACAAGCCGTGGCCGAGCGAGGTCGTGCCGTCGCTGCGCGAGAACCTGGTCAGCTACTACGACTTCGAGCACCCCTTCGCCCCGGGGGCGCGCGAGGAGGACCAGGGCTACTCCCGGACGCTGCTGAACCAGGTCAACGGCGGCAACGCGATGCAGGTGGGTGACTCGGCGTACCGGACCAGCAACAACGCCCTGCAGACCCAGCAGGTCAACCCTGAGGTCAACGGCAACGACGACTGGAAGGCGGGTACGTGGAACCAGAACGGGGTCGCGTCCCTGGCGCCGTTCGCCGGGGCGGAGCAGATCACTCTGGCCGGCTGGTTCAAGGTCGACATGGACGGGCCCGCGCTCAACTCGCTGACCGCCGATCCCGCGGACCGGTTCAACGCGATCGGGCTCTCCGGGGTGCTGTCGGGCAACTCCGACGGCCACGGCGTACGCGCCCTGCTCGAGCTCATCAACGTCGACGGCACCCTGCGCCTGGTCGCGCTGGGACGCCGGCTCGATGAGGGGGCCTCGCAGACCTTCGCCGCCTCGGCGGACTGGCAGACCCTGCTGCCACGAGGTCAGTGGGTGCACCTGGCGGCGACGTTCGACTACACCACGGGCAAGATGGCGCTCTACCGCAACGGCAAGGCTGTCGACGGGTTCTACACCACCGCCGGTGACCCGTGGCAGGTCGACGGCACCGGCACCTCCGACACGTTGCCGCGAGGCATCAAGGTCGGCGGATCCTTCCCGCAGGACACCGTCGAGCGGAACCCCTGCAACTGCCGGATGGACTCGCTGATGTTCCTCGACCGGGCGATCACCCCGGACGAGGCGCGGGCCCAGTATCAGCGGTTCGTCAACGGCCGCTGATGCCGTAGAGGTGCACGGC